>CAMWSA010000461.1 GCA_947176785.1 uncultured Lachnospiraceae bacterium | reverse complement strand
GCGGTAAGTGCCGAAGTGTCCCAAGTTCGGAAAACTTGCCCAATAACTGGTTCGCTGTCTCTTTTTGCTCATCTTCAGATTGTGCGGCTGAGTTTCGCACGTAGTCTTGATACGCTTGTGTTTTTCCCCACTTTGCCTGAACCTCTGCTTTATAATGTTCCATCTCACTCTTGTCAAAAACTTTAAAATCCATGGTTGTGACTCCTTTGCTTTGAATTTCACGGGCAAGACGGATCAGTTCGCCTATATGCTGATATTGTAATTCTAACAGTTCGATTTGCTGAGCGATTGCCTCTGACGGGTCAAAATCAGGACTGTCCAGAATTACTTTGATTTCTTTTAAAGGGAACTGTAATTCACGAAACAATAAAATATGTTGCAAACGGCTCAGTGCCATATCGTCATACATTCGATAGCCTGCTTCGGTTACTTTTGTAGGTTTCAAAAGTCCGATTGCATCATAGTGATGTAGTGTGCGCACACTAACACCTGCAAGTTTACTAACTTCTTTTACTGTTCGCATCATATATTCCTCCCGTGTAATTCCATTCTAATCTATTACGTTACGTCAGAGTCAATAGGATTTTTCCCTCGTTTCGTCTTAATGCAATCATAGCAGGAGTTTCTCTGTATATGGCATCGCTGGTCCATGTTTTTCCTGTCGTAAATGGAATCCCCATTTGTTTCAAACACGAAACAACAATTTCAGCCGTCTCTTTATGGTACTCAATTCCGACAAAGCTTCGTCGGATCCAGACTGTCTGGCTTTATCTGCTGTATTCTGCCTTCAACGGAGCTATGACCTGTGGATTCTGCTTCACCCAGGCCATAGCGCAACTGCATAGAACAGATAGTAACTGGTCATCGATAAAGCCTTTTTCCCCATTCTCCTTTATAAGAATTACGAGGACTCCTGCCGTTTTCAAATCTTCTTCGCTAAATCCATTGCCCAATGGAAGATATTCCAAAAAGGCGTCCAGCATTTTTGGAAAATCCTCGTCCCAGTTGATACAGCCGTTGTCTAAAAACTCATGCTGTACTCTGCCGGCAATCCGGATGATTTCTCCCTGTGCTGTCTGCGCTTTTCCATATGACGGGACAAGGTAATCCCAAAGCATCTGGAACGCCTGATCCTCATCTTCCACATCTGGGAAATTGATGGGTGAAACGCCATCATGGACAGGTTTTTCTTTAGATTTTATATTATTTTCAGCCATTATTATTTCCTCCAAATACTGATTTTTAACAATCAAACAGCGAACCCGTACAGCTGTGTATAGTGCCGTCATTTTCTGTATATGTTGGGGTAAAGCGGGGGTTTACGCTTTGTACAGTGATAAAACCGCATCAATATATCTGCAACATCTGCTTATTTCTCTATGCCTAAACGGTCCGCTAATTCCTGCTGTGCTTCGGGCAGATCAAACCCTGTGTCCCCAGCATTTTCCATATGTTCCTCAAAGACTTCTTTTGCATACTCACCAAGACTCTCCGTGTCCTGATACTCACTTTCATCTAAATAATCCAACAATAGGGACAGTTTACCATAAATTCATAGCACCTCCAATTAAAATTCCGATTGTGATTTGATGATTTTTAAGGGAAACATTAGCCTTCCCACAGGGCATTACGAACTCTGATAAGGGCAAAAATAAGGGAAACAAAATCACATAAAACATTATAACACAAAATATATGGGAATTGGTAAACTGATTGAAATGCTTTCAAAAAATCAATGAAAAGAGGACATATAAAATGAATGTGATTTACGCAACATACAATATCCACCATAACAGCATTGACGTATACACCCACGCAGGTTATTTCTTACGGATAGACTGCAATAAAGCAGAAGAAGGATTGAAAACTACTCCCTGCTCTGAATGTGCCTTAAATGCTTTGGCAATAGATGAGCCACTTGAATATGCAAGACTGTATCTTGAGGGAAGTATGCAGATGTGGGTGGATGCAGAAGATTCTTTAGAACTGTTGTAAACAATTGTAAGGGCTGGAAAAACCAGCCCTTACTCCGCTCATAACTGTATTTTCAATCCGTCATATACAAAATGTATTAAGTTCAATTCTCTTTCCAATTCTCTATAATCATCATATGATTTTCCCCAGTCTTCCTCTAAATGTGTAATAATAACTCTTTTGATTCCATACTGCTTCCGTATCGTATCAATTTCATCTAAAGTAAATAATTCTTTTCGCAGCGGGTTATCTTCATTTAATACAAAACCATCTTTTAATATATCCCCGACAATTGTATTGCCAATAATTAAAACATCTGCACCTTGAAATTTCTCTGACTTTGGAAATGGCTTTACATCACATGGGGCATAAATTATCTTTTTGCTGTTAGAAGAAATAATAAATATTGCCACGTGTTCCTGTTCATCTACTGGAACCAACTCGATCAAAATGTTGTCTTTTTTGAAAGCAAGCCAATCCATTTTCAATTGTTCAACCACACGCATTCCCATTGTGTGATCGGGATCGCAATGGCTGTATAAAATATGTTCAACTTTCTGCCGCGCTTCTGTACATACACGACAATTACAACATGCCCTCGGCGTGCTGACACACCTTCCGGACCAAGTATGATTACATTCATGTTCTGTCTGCCTCCTTCTTTTCATAAAATATTAATGTAAGTCTTTCGTTAATGATATTTGTTTTGCCTGTCTGGCGATATCCCATTTTTTCATACAGATAACAGTTTTTAGATTCCTGTAAAATTGTGTCCAGCTCCCAATTTTCATTTCCATGTATTTCTTCGCACAGCCGGATTGCTTTCTGTGCAATGCCTTTCCCTTGAAATTCCGGTAATATAAATATTGGGGAAATTCTTTTGTTTTTTCCATTTTCCTTTAAGTCAACAATACGAATAGCTCCTGCTTTCTTCTGGCCGATACAGATAAAATAGTAAAATGTAAAGTCCTGTTTCAAGCGTGCTTCTACTTTTTCCACGCTCTCGTTTCCTGGATTTGTATCGTAATCCTGATATTTCTCCAACAATTCTTTGAACGATTTCACCTGCATAGCATGTAGTTCTTTTGCGTTGTTAATATTTGCCCTTAATAATGTTATTTCCATATACAGCCTCCGTATTAAATTAAATCAATCCTTTTAAGTTGATGTATATTTTTATTTCTATAAACCAAGTCATCCCTTACAGTAAATCCGACCTTTTCCCAAAAAGCATTGCCTGATACATTTTTCTCAAATGCCACCAATGCCACTTTGTGTATGCCCTCTGCTTCCAAAGCCTTCATTGCTGAATCGACTAGCTTTTTCCCGATTCCCTGTCCTCTGTATGCTTTCTTGACCGTAGTGTGATAGATAAAACCTCTGCGCCCGTCATGTCCACTGATAATAACCCCTATGGGTTTTCCGTTATCTTCTGCAACA
>CAMWSA010000460.1 GCA_947176785.1 uncultured Lachnospiraceae bacterium | reverse complement strand
ATCTCCACCTGATCTGTCATCTGCCCTCCCTGCCTGCTGCCATGCTGATAATTACATATTATCCACGTTTATTGTTGCACTGGTGCAACTGATCGTTTTGCATCTAACCAGCGGTGCCCGGCATATCATTATGTGTCATAAATCTGTGATGCCACCATATCTGCCGTGTGTGTCCACAGCACATTGGGATATGTCTTAATGGCGTTTGTATAATAGTTCCATTCTGCTTTATCCGTGAATGCACCCATGTGGTAGCGGATGCAGGCTATCTCTTCCTGGGTCAGCTGCGGGGCGCTGATGTAATTCTGCAGGAACTGCTGTGCCAGGAGGATGCTTACCTCTCCATGGCCAATAAGCAGCTTATGGGTATTGTATATGTATTGGATTTCCCCATCTGTCCCCGTGGGAATATAATCCTGTAATTTTACCCAGTCATGAAAGATAGCTACCAGCAGCGGCGACTCCTTGCGCTGCCAGGTTAATCCCATCTGCTTTGTAAGGTGTTCCAGGCTACGGAACACCTGCATACTGTGATCATACAGGCCGCCGATATGGCTCCCGTGATGGCCCAGGCTGGCAGGGCAAAGGAAAAATCCCATGCCTGCCATATCATTGATCATACTCTCCGAAAATACATGGCCTGCTGCCTCTTTAAATTCCTGGATCCGCCTGTTCTCTGACATTATGTGTGAATTGCTCTCCCATTCCGTATTTATCATGTTTTTCTCCCTTCGCTATCAGAGTTCCTTAAATTTGTTTTCCATTCTCTTTTTGCTATCAATTATCCTTTTCAGATCGATTTCAAGCGCTTCTATAGCCGCCTCCGTAGTAAGTTGAATGGATATATTTCTGGAATTATCTGGTACATTCAGGATCAATCTTTTTTCGGCATCCCTATTATGTTTGATTTTATAACACAAGTCTCTGGCAGTTGATATATATTCTATTTTTCCTTGGGCATCGTTGATGCTCCGATCTAACTCAATTGCTGTGCTCAATGTTTCTTTTGTCATTAATACCTCCTTGTTCGACCTGCTGCCGCAAAATCTGAAATGTTGGTGTTGTTGCAGGGTTTTTAAATATTTCCTCCTGTTGTATGATGGTCTAAAACCACAAAGGAGGAACAATTTTATGAGTAAACTTTCGAACAATCTAAGGCGCTTGCGAACTGAGAAAGGCGTGTACCTGAAAGAAATAGCGCCATTTCTCAATGTAACAGTGGGCACCCTGTCCAATTATGAAAAGGATATCCATGAGCCGCCTTTGGACACTCTGGCAGTACTGGCTGACTATTATGAGGTATCCGTGGACTATCTCATGGGTCACACAGAATGCAGGTGCCCAATCAGCGCTATTAACCGGGAAATCTATAACGGATATACTGTGGGAAGATTTCTGGAATTACTGGACCGGTTGTCTGTGGATGATCTGCGCCATTTGGTCTATGTTCTGGAACTGTTTGAATCACGGACACCGGCGCATCCTCAGAAGCATCCTTAGTCTTGACTTCGTTTTCTTACGCTTTCTGTTCCAGCTGCCCCCAGGCCAGTCTCTGCCCGCAGCTGGGGCAGAAAGCGTATTTCTGGTTTATGTTCCTGGATGCCCTGCACCTTGGGCATACATAGCGGTGGACGGTTATGGTCGGGGGCTGTGCGGTCTGCCTGGCCCTTGCCTCCTGGCATTCTTCCACGGTGCCAATCTCCTCATACTCTGCGCAGGATTCAATGATTTCCCCGAAAGTTTCATATATCCATCACTAATATTGATTTCATTCTGCGCATCCTTCCAGCAGTTCGGGATTGTCAAAAATGTTGCCGATAACCTCCAATTCATCCACATAATCATACAAATTTTCTTCTTCGAATCCTCCGCCATCAAGTAAAACACAGAAATAGAATCCAGCTTCACTTTCATTCCATGAAATATTTCCGCAACATTCGTATTCTGCACAATTTACAATATCCCCCTCAAAAATCTTCCTGCCATTCTTGTCGGTCAAACCGGTGTACTGGCAAATAGTTTGAAAATCTACTCTATGTGTGGTGATTGAAAGATTGTCCTCGATCCTGCATATATGTGCTTCACCAATCAGGATGCAACGGGTTAAATCGCCCTCTACCCACATTCCGTTGCTGACTCTCTTTGCTCTAAACAAAATCTCCCTATTCATATCATTCCTCGCTTTCCGGCTTTTTCGGACAATACTTTATTTCCACAACCCTCTTTCCGATGTACGGCCTGTGATAGCAACCGTAAAAATAATAGTTATTCTGCGCATACACTCTCTGTCTGTATTTGCATCCTTCGCATCTGCCCTTTTTATATTCTTCAGGTTCAAACATTTTCCATCTCCGGCTTCTCGCACCGCTCAAACTCTATCACCCATACCCAGGGATTGGTAGCCCAACGATATAGATCCAGCTGATCCTTATGGATTGTGGAGTTCCACAAGGCGGCAAACGGAACTATGTAGCGATTAAGGAGGTAAGCGTCTTTGTTTGTGCAGGAACTTTCCCGGCAACCGTCGAATTCCCATGCGCATTTACATTCCTCGGCCCCTTCCGGGGAGACTCCTTCTTTTGCAAAATCATCCAGAGTCATCTCCTGGAGCCGTTGTGGATACATGTCTGTGACTCTAAGCCAGATCCGGGCCGCTGCCTTGGGCATGTGGATGGATGGGCGCCAGATAATGTGTTCTGGGGTTGGATGATCTGCACGGTATATGTAGCAGCCCTCAGAGGTGGAGTCCTTATCCTCATGGATTGTTGAGGTTTTACCAAGTAGACAATCTCCCTCTGGCTTGTCAGCATTTTCCATACAGTCCAAACAGCACTGAAATGCCCAGGACTCCCGGACATACAGGATATCCCCTGCCTCACATGGCGGATTAACAAGCCTTTTAATATAATACTTATCCGGAATATCTGGATTACATCGCCTTGATGGGCTTTGTAAAACTCCAAGATATTTTTCTTGTTTGATTACACGCCGGGTTGCCGTTTTTTGATTACCCAGGATTGCCCGCACCATATCGCCGTTGAAAAGAATTGGCAATACACTACTCATTCATTTCTCCCATCCGGCCTATCGCTGGCCTAACTATATTTTTATATGCCGGGAGAGAGAATACCTTTATGATCTGCTTTCTCCCGCTCTTTCTGGTAACGATCCACCCTTCTGTGTTGTTATCCAAGGTTTCATGGATTATATACTTTGCAATTAGTACGCCTATTGCATTTTTAATCCTATATCTGATTTTCACTTGTCTCCTCCTGCTCTTATTATTATCTCAATTGCCTTTTCGATCCCCATTTTATATGCCGTGTCTTCTGCCCATGTTGTGAGACCTGATGCTTCTTTTTCCAGTTTCTTTACAACCTTGTCCACGTCATAGCTTTTATTCCGGTTCTTTCTCTTTTTCCCAAACTTCCATGCCATTTCCAGAACTATGGCG
>CAMWSA010000459.1 GCA_947176785.1 uncultured Lachnospiraceae bacterium | reverse complement strand
AGTGTACGGCTTTTTGTTTGACGGGTTCAGAGAGGCGGTGTATCTGGTGTTACTTCCTACGGGAGTGGCCGTGTTTGTGATCGGTGTGGCAGCGCGGGGATGCGTTTGTATGCGACCGAGTGGTCGTGTTTGAGGATTCCAGGTAATAAAACGATGGTGTGGCGGCGTATTGAATGGATCAACGGGAATAGGCGTAAAAGAGTTGTGCTGTGTACATACAATGTATTGACGTGGCTTCTCCGGGGTAAGATAATATTGCATTAAGGAGGAGATGATTGTATGGCAACGACTAATATAACAATGAGAATCGACGAGGAGTTAAAGACACAATTGCAGGAACTTGTTTCTAATCTGGGTATGGACATGACTACTTTTTTTACAATATCAGCGAAACAGGCAGTCAGGGAACAGAGGATTCCATTTGCGATTTCCATGGATATACCTAACGCGGATACCATCAGGGCTATTGATGATGTGAGGCATGGAAGGAATGTAAGCCGCTCTTTTTCCTCTGTGGAAGAATTGATGGAGGACTTAAAGGCTGAAGATTAGGTATCATACGTCCTTTAAGAAGGATTATAAAAAATCGTTAAACGGGGATACGACATTAAACTATTGGAAGATGTAATTAATAAATTGGCAAGTGGAGTACCGTTACCGAAAAGGAATCATGACCATAATTTAAGTGGCGAATATTTCGGCTGCAGGGAATGCCATATTACACCAGATTGGCTTCTTATATATGAAATTGACAACGGAGAACTGATTCTATATTTGACGAGAACGGGGACTCATAGTGATTTGTTTTAAAGTGGTTATCCTATTGTATTGACGTAATTTTTTTAATTTGATAGCATTTATTCAGAGCAGGCGCCTACTCCTAAAAAATCAGGAGGTTATACAGAGCACATGAATGTAAAAATGCTTCAGTACTATTTGGAGACCAGTGTCTATACGGATGTGGGGATATATAAGGATTTTATATTGTCGCTGCCGGATGACATACCGTCTCTGGGAATGCTGGTCTGCGATCAGATAACCCACCCTTCCATGTATTTTACGGAACCGTCTCCCTATCTGGAAGACACCTACTATGGGAAATTTTCTTCTTATCCGAAGTATCGCTTTAAAAACGAGGATGAATTATATATCACGGCGGTAGCCATGATTGCGGGCATTTTGCGTCTGGACAGTACGGGATTTACGAAGAACAGGGACGTGACGAAAAGAATAACCGTGTCCTGCAGACAGGCCTCCGTATTGTTTAGCGCCATCTTGAAGGCGAAGGGGATCCCCTGCCGCTGCAGGGCCGGATTTATGGATTTTGGCGATGCAGGTGAAAGTTTTATGGAACATTGGATGAATGAATATTGGGATTTCGGGAAGAGCAGATGGGTTTTGTGTGATGTGGACGGTTATTATGAGTATGAACAGCGTTTTGGATACAGCCAATTTGATCTGCCGCGCCGAAAGTTTGTGACGGCCTCGGAGGCATGGCTTGGATTGAGAAAAGGTACCCTGCATAAAAAACTGGACGTCTTTTCGACGGATCCGCTGGAAAGCGTCTGTGAGTACCTGT
The DNA here is from genome assembly GCA_947176785.1 of uncultured Lachnospiraceae bacterium. Lineage (GTDB taxonomy): Bacteria > Bacillota > Clostridia > Lachnospirales > Lachnospiraceae > Acetatifactor. The sequence goes on along the minus strand of CAMWSA010000459.1, from coordinate 1,879 downwards.
TTATGGATTTTCATGCATTGATGAACAATGAAATCTTTTATTCCTATCAGCCTTTATATCTGCGGGGCGGCATACGGGCGCTCAGTGAAAAAGAGCTTTGCGAGCTGGATAATCTGGCAGATCTGCTGGCGGAGCCAGACGAAAACAGGGAGCGGATAGAGCAGATGTGGGCTGCGGATGAAAAGCTGTCTGTTCTGACAAACCATACACAAAACATTTATTATGATACTTTTAGGTAACAGAATACAGTTTCTCTGCTTATAGGACAGAGGGTGCCGCTTAATCATCTGAAGAGGTTGAGAAAATGATTGATTTGTTTTAGATTCCAGAGGAAAAGGAGTAAAGATGATTAAAATTTATGTGTTAAAATGCAGCAGTACCATTGTGGATGAAGCGCTTCCTTTATCAGACAGATCAAAAAATCCATTGGCATACACGGGGATTAGGAAGAAACTGCCGCCATATGATTAACTCCTATCAGGAAAAAACTAACGCTGATATTGCCGTTTTCGTAATTGTTTCTGTGCAAACACTCTTGACTTTCCTGCGGCCCTATGCTATTATTCCCTCAATGGTTTGAAACGCTCCCGTACACAAAGGCTATTTGTGTACGGGAGTCTTTTTGTATTTGGGAGGAAAAATGAAAAATAAGAGCATTTTCAACGATTTTGTAAAGTATGTTTCTCTAAATATTCTTGGGCAAGCAGCGTTTTCGTGCTATACTTTAGCGGACACCTTTTTTGTGTCTGCCAACCTGGGCGCAAACGGCATTACAGCCCTTAATTTGGCGTTCCCTGTATTCTGCCTTATCAATGGCACAGGATTGATGATTGGCATGGGCGGCGGTACGAGATACTCCATCCTAAAAAGCCGTGGGGATGATGAAAAAGCAGATTGGGTCTTTACCGCCGCTATCTATATGGCGGCTTGTTCTGCATTGGTGTTTGTGCTTTGCGGAGCATTCTTTTCTGGAGCGATTGCAAAGATGTTGGGTGCGGACAGTACTGTGTTTGATATGACGAATACCTATCTGAAAGTCATGCTACTGTTTGCTCCCGCCTTTCTGTTCAATCACCTTTTCCAATGCTTTGTGAGAAATGATGGGAACCCTTCACTTTCTATGGCGGCTATGATAACGGGAAGTCTCTCTAATGTTGTACTCGACTATATCTTTATTTTCCCGTTCCGCATGGGAATATTTGGAGCGATTTTTGCTACCGGGCTGGCCCCCGTTATCAGCATGGCCGTCCTATCATCCTATTTCATTCGGAAAAAGAACAGGTTTCGTTTTGAAAAAGCTCTGCCAAAAACAAACAGGGTGTTTGAAATCCTGTCAAGCGGTGTACCGTCCTTTGTTACCGAAGTCACTTCGGGGATTGTAATGCTTGTGTTCAACTTCATCATCCTTGGATTGGAGGGAAATACCGGTGTAGCCGCTTTTGCAGTTATTACAGTCATCTCGCTTGTAATTGTTGCTATCTACACAGGACTATCCCAGGGTATCCAGCCAATTATCAGTCTGAACCATGGAGCTGGCAATCCGTCCAATGTAAAAAGTATCTTGAAATACGCTCTGATTACGGTGCTTATTTTGTCCAGCGTAATCTATACGGCTATATTTTTCGGTGCGTCACACCTCGTATCTATTTTTAACAGTGAAAATAACCGTGTTCTGCAAGTCTTGGCGGTTGCAGGTTTGAGACTGTATTTTGTAGCCTGCCCATTTATCGGATTTAACATTGTGACCACCAATTACTTTACATCAACGGAACGGCCTCACCCGGCTCAAATCATTTCACTTTTAAGGGGATTTTTTGTGCTTATCCCTATGGTTTTTTTGCTTTCTGCACTTTTGAAAATGACCGGCGTATGGTGTGCC
>CAMWSA010000458.1 GCA_947176785.1 uncultured Lachnospiraceae bacterium | reverse complement strand
CTTTGTACTGTGGAGGAGGCGGAAGGATTGGCGCTGTCTGTGGTTTACGGTTCCGTTTCTGGTGGGGGAGGCAGGTTTTCTGGTCAATATACTGGCGCCGGGTAATGGGGTGCGGCAGGCGAATTATGCGCAAAAGGGCGTTCTGTGGACAATAGGGGAGTGCTTTTCCTATTCCTTTTCCCAGATGGTATCCTGGGTCAATATATATGTCATAGTCATATTGATTTTGCTGCTGCCCATTCTTCTGAAGGCGGTGAGCCGTGTGACGGATTTTTCCTTCCGTTGTCCGCTGATGGTGGCAGCGGCGCTGTATTGCCTGTATGCCTCCATGTTCGCTCCAGGTTTTTATGCTCTTGGCTCCTGGCCCATATCCAGAAACCAGAATATCTGTAAGATGTTTTTGATGATGGGGCTTCTGCTGGTTGAAGCCTATCTGTGCGGATGGATTGTACACAGGTTCAGGGCGGCTCAAAAAATAGTACCGGGGCACGGGAAAAATGTTTTTACATGGGCGGCAGTCCAGCTGGTATTCCTGCTGATCGGTTTCGGGTGCTTTCTCGGGCTGGATGAAGTGGCGAAAAAGGCGACGTTCGTCAGTTACGGCGCTTTCCGGATGACTGTGGAGGGGGAGGGAATACAGTACTGGCATGAGTATCTTCAGAGGCTGTCCATATACAGGGAAAATATGTGGAGTTATGAGACGGTGTATGTGCCGCCCTATATTATGCGCCCCTATCCCCTGTGGGTTACAGAAATTACGGAGGTTCCCGAGGACGACGAATCGGGAAGGCTTGACGGACATGTGGCGCTTTGGTATGGTCTGGAAGCGATATATGAAAAGTCTTCAGGCTAAGATCCTCCCTGTTTCCCTGGTTTGAGGAGAAAGTGGGGAAGGAAGCAGGTTTTCCCGGCTTTTTCCTCAAACAATTATCCAGCTGAAGATATTTTCTTTTTGTCGTGCCCTTGCCAATCTCCCTTATATATGTTATAGTTTATTCGTTGACAAAAACAAAACCCGGGAACTCAGATTAAGAAAGGAGGGCTTGCCATGCAAAGGAACAGAAGGAAGCAAAGCAGAACTAGACACCAATAATCAAAGGAAAGGCAATCCTGGCCGCACCTTTGAGGGTGCTTTTTTTGTACCCATTTTTAGAGTATAATGAGGAGACAGAACAATATGAAAACAGTAAAGGGTGTTTATGCCGAGGCGAAGATATTTACGGAGGATGTGGAGCCTTATGCGGTGGCGCAGGTTAAGCTGATCTGCGACAACGAGGTTGCCCGGGGGAGCAGGGTCTGTGTAATGCCGGACGTCCATCCCGGCAAGGTTGGCCCCATCGGGCTTGCCATGACAGTGACAGACAGGGTGATCCCCCAGCTGTTGGGAGTGGATATAGGCTGCGGGATGACCTGCGTGAAACTGAACAAGGGTAACGTGGAGTTTCAAAAGCTGGACAGAGTCATCCGGGAGAATGTGCCGTCGGGATTTGCCATACGCAGCAAGCCTCACCACCTGGCGGAGGAATTCTCCTGTGAGGAGTTACACTGTGCCCGGCATATTTCCGGGGAGCGTGCCAGGAGAAGCCTGGGTACACTGGGCGGCGGCAACCACTTCATAGAATTGGACAGAGGGGAGGATGGCTGTATGTACCTTGTGGTGCATACAGGCAGCAGGCATCTGGGCGAGGAAGTTGCGGAATATTATACGAGGCTGGCCCACAGCCGCCTGAAAGAGCAGGGCGGGGATGTTCCCTATTATATGAGTTATCTGGAGGGCGAGGACAGGGCTGCGTATATGGAGGATGTGCGGCTTATCCAGCAATATGCCGAGTGGAACAGGCAGATTATTGTCAGGGAGATATTGAAGGGGATGAAATGGAAGGCGGCGGAACAGTTTTCGGTGGCACACAATTATCTGGACGCCTCGGGAATACTCCACAAGGGCTCCATCTCTGCCGGGAGCGGAGAGAGGGTGATTATTCCTGTCAATATGAAGGAAGGAGTCATATTAGGAACAGGGAAGGGCAATCCGGAGTGGAATAGCAGCGCCCCCCATGGTTCAGGCAGGAGGCTGAAGCGGGAGGAGGTAAAGAATCAATATACGGTATCGGAATTCAAAAAGGAGATGAAGGGCGTATACAGCAGCTGCATAGGGGCGGAGACATTGGATGAAGCCCCCTTTGCCTATCGCTCCCTGGCGGAGATTGCGGAGCATATAGAAGATACGGTTGCCATTACCGAAATATTGAAGCCTGTCTATAACTTCAAGGCGGGGAGGTGACATATGATCATTCAGATCAGCGCCGGGCAGGGCCCTTCCGAATGCCAGCTGGCAGTTACAAAGCTGTATGAAGCATTGCGGGAAGAATACGGAGACCTGAAAATCCTGTCTGAGACCAGGGGGGATGAAAAGAACTGCTTTGATTCTATCCGTTTTCAGACAGACCACGATTTGAGCGGCCTTGAGGGGACGGTACTGTGGATTTGCCAGAGTCCGTTCCGCAGGAATCACAAGAGAAAGAACTGGTATGTGGATGTGAGTGTTATCCCGGAGCAGGCCGGGATCATATCGGATAAGGAGTATCGCATGGAGAAATTCCACTGTGGAGGGAAGGGCGGCCAGAATGTAAACAAGGTGGAGAGCGGGGTGCGGATCATTCATATCCCCACCGGACTTGCGGCCCAGTCCACCGAGGAGCGGAGCCAGTTTCAAAACAGGCAGAGGGCCATGGAGAAGCTACAGGAAAAACTTGCCGGCCTGCAGCGGGAGCAGAGGGACAGACAGGCCAATGCCGCCTGGCAGGAGCATAACCGCATCATCAGGGGAAATCCGGTGCGCACCTATGAGGGCGAGAATTTTGTTTTGAGAAAAAAGGAGCGCCGCAGCATGGGGACATGACCCTGAAAACAGGAAAAGGACTGATAAAATACCCTGACAGCGCAAGAACTGTCAGGGTATTCGCTTTTCAAGGCTTTCCCACAGGATTTAAGACTTTTTGCAGGCTCTTCTTCATCGGGACGTCTTTAGCTGTCTGCCTGCGCTAGTTGTCACAGCCGCAGTCGCATCCACAATCACATCCGGACGCAGGCGTGTCATTGCAGTCCTCGCATCGGTCAAAGCCAGGGTTGAAAGCGTAGAAGTTCTTGCTGTCTAATTTATCCTGGGTGATGCGCAGGGCTTCACCGAAACGGGAAGATTGAAGTAAAAAATTATCTGTTGATTTTCTGCATTTTTGGCATTATATTTTGTCAATTTCCTGCCAAGCTTCATCAATCGTATAAACATCGCCTTTTTTCATGCTGTTTATTCCCTTGGGGAGTTCATCATATAACGTGCCTATGGCTGCTTTTTCGGAATATTCAGTTTTTAGGATTTCCTGATTTCTGATTGCCTGTGCTGCAGGTGCCATAGTATCACTTCCTTCGATTGTTGATTTTATTAAACGGTATTTAGTATTGGCTTATCAACA
>CAMWSA010000457.1 GCA_947176785.1 uncultured Lachnospiraceae bacterium | reverse complement strand
TGCGGATCTGGAGAGGGCGAGCCGGCGTCTGCCCCCCATTCTGCCCCTGCTGGTCATAGCGGCCATGTTCATTTTCTTCTTTATGATGATGAATGCCCAGAATGCGGGCGGCGGCAACAGTAAGATGATGAATTTCGGCAGACATCGGGCCGTGCGGCTTTTTGTCGGGGAGAACAAAACCAATTTCGGCATGGTGGCGGGTCTTAAGGAGGAAAAAGAGGAGTTGGAGGAGATTGTGGATTTCCTGCGCACCCCTTCCAAATATACCAAGCTGGGCGCACGGATTCCCAAGGGCGTGCTTCTGGAGGGACCTCCCGGAACCGGTAAGACTCTGCTGGCCAAAGCTGTGGCAGGCGAGGCGGGAGTGCCGTTTTTCAGCATCTCCGGCTCCGATTTTGTGGAGATGTTCGTGGGCGTGGGTGCCAGCCGTGTCAGGGATTTGTTTGCGGATGCCAAGAGGAATGCCCCCTGTATTGTATTTATCGACGAGATTGATGCCGTGGCCCGCAGGAGGGGCACGGGTATGGGCGGCGGCCATGACGAAAGGGAGCAGACACTGAACCAGCTGCTGGTGGAGATGGACGGTTTCGGCGTCAACGAGGGCATCATCGTCATGGCGGCCACCAACCGCGTGGATATTCTGGACCCTGCCATACTGCGCCCGGGCCGTTTCGACCGCAAGGTGGCAGTGGGAAGGCCGGATGTGCGGGGCCGGGAGGAGATCCTGAAGGTACATGCCCGCAACAAGGCGTTGTCGGAGGATGTGAATCTGGAGAGGGTTGCACAGACGACGGCGGGATTTTCCGGCGCGGACCTGGAGAACCTGATGAACGAGGCGGCCATCAATGCCGCCAAGAAGAACAGGGCTTTTGTGCAGCAGGAGGATATTGAGGCCGCCTTTGTCAAGGTGGGTATCGGCGCGGAGAAAAAGAGCCGTATTATCTCCGACAGAGAGAAGAAGATTACCGCATACCATGAGGCCGGCCATGCCATTCTGTTCCATGTGCTGCCCGACGTGGGCCCGGTGCATACGGTGTCCATCATCCCCACGGGTCTGGGGGCGGCGGGCTATACCATGCCCCTGCCGGAAAAGGATGAGATGTTCCTGACCAGAGGCAAAATGATGCAGGATATCATGGTGTCCCTTGGCGGACGGATTGCCGAGGAGATTATATTTAAGGATATCACCACCGGCGCTTCCAGCGACATCAAGAAAGCCACCAAGGAGGCCCGCCGTATGGTGACCCGCTATGGCATGTCTGACCAGATCGGCGTGATCTGCTATGACGACGATGACGACGAGGTGTTTATCGGCAAGGATCTGGCACATGCCAAGAGCCACAGCGAGGCCATCGCCGGTGAGATTGACAAAGAGGTCAAGGCGATCATAGACGAGTGCTACGCCAAGGCCAGGGCGCTGATTCTGGAGCATGAGAATGTGCTTCACAGCTGCGCGGAGCTGCTGTTGCAGAAGGAGAAGATTGGACAGGAGGAGTTTGAGGCCCTGTTCGGGACAGAGTAGTTTCCTAAGGTGTAGGATCTGGTTTGATACGGCAATATATACAAAAATGCAATGCTGATTTTGTAATATTTGTGAAATCTGAGTCTATGCAAAACTGGGAGGGCATGGTATTATAATATGCGTAACCCCCCAATACATTATATAGTTTTTTGCTATACCCCATAAGAAAGAAATACCTTCTCTAAAAAGGACAGCTTAGCGGCTGTCTTTTTTACTGGCTTGACAATTGGCGGGATTGGTACTATAGTACTGGGTATTTGGGGAGTTCAAATACTTGCACAGACAATCATAAAATATTAAAATAGAAGTAAAACACACCATGTTAAACGGGAGGTAAGGGCATGGATATTGATCATATGCGAAAAGTGGAACAGAATCAGATGTACATGGCGACAATGCGCCCTGTTTTTAATAAAAGAGCCCTTTTTACGGATACCACGGAGGATTATGTAAGCCCCGGCGAACCGGCACCCTATGACAGGGTTACCATACGTTTCCGGACGGCCAGGCACAATGTGGACCGGGTATTTTTTGTCTGCAAGGAGCAGCGCTATCTGATGAAACGGGCTGAGTCTGACGAGTTGTTTGATTATTACGCCCATGAGCTTCAGCTGGAGAATGAAAAGGTCACATATCATTTCGAGGTGGAGACAGGAAAGCTGTCCGGCATCTACGATGTGAGAGGTCTGGCCAGGGATGTGAATGGATATTATGATTTCGTGATCCTGCCCGGCTTTAAGACACCGGCCTGGGCCAAGGGCGCGGTTATGTACCAGATTTATGTGGACCGGTTCTGTAACGGGGATACCACCAACGATGTGCTGACCGATGAATATACCTATATCGGAGAGCATGTCCGCCATGTGGAGGACTGGAACCGCTACCCCGCCCAGATGGATGTGAGGGAATTCTACGGCGGCGATCTGCAGGGTGTGCTTGACAAAATGGACTATCTGCAGGATCTGGGCATAGAGGTGATTTATTTTAACCCGCTGTTCGTGTCCCCGTCCAACCATAAATATGATATACAGGATTACGATTATATTGACCCCCACTTTGGGCGGATCATCAGCGACCAGGGGAATCTGCTCTCTCCCGGGGACAAGGATAACAGCCACGCCAGCAGGTATATAGACCGCGTGACCAACAGGGCCAACCTGGAGGCCAGCAATTCGCTCTTTGTCCGGGTGGTGGAGGAGGCTCACCGCAGGGGCATAAGGGTGATCCTGGACGGCGTGTTTAACCATTGCGGTTCCTTTAACAAGTGGATGGACCGCGAGAGAATATACGAGCATGCGGCGGGATATGAAAAGGGGGCCCATGTGTCCGCTGACAGCCCGTACAGGGATTACTTTGCTTTTTTCAGCAACAATTGGCCCTACAACAAGGATTATGACGGCTGGTGGGGCCATGACACTCTGCCCAAGCTGAATTATGAGGGGTCTAAGGCTCTGTTTGACTATGTGCTGCGTATCGGCGCGAAATGGGTATCTCCCCCGTACAATGTGGATGGCTGGCGTCTGGATGTGGCGGCGGACCTGGGGCACAGCCCTGAGTTTAACCACCATTTCTGGCAGGAGTTCCGGCGGGTGGTCAAGGAGGCCAATCCCAATGCCATTATTCTGGCGGAGCATTATGGCAATACCAGAGAGTGGCTTCAGGGTAACGAGTGGGACACGGTTATGAACTATGGCGCCTTCATGGAGCCGGTGACATGGTTCTTGACGGGTATGGAGAAACACAGCGATGATTTCCGGGAAGATCTTCTGGGCAATTCGGACAGCTTTTGGGGGGCCATGAAGCACCATAGCTCCAATCTGGCTATGCCCAGCTGGCAAGTAGCCATGAACGAATTGTCCAACCACGATCACTCCCGCTTCCTGACCCGCACCAATCACAAGGTGGGCCGGACCAGTACTCTGGGGCCGGAGGCGGCCAATCAGGGTGTCAACAAGGCAGTGTTCCGGATT
>CAMWSA010000456.1 GCA_947176785.1 uncultured Lachnospiraceae bacterium | reverse complement strand
CGTTATAGCTCCGCTCTATTTATCGTGTCATCAAATCGACTGTGAATAGTAACGAGCAGATAAAACTGACTCCACATTTCTCTTGACAACATCCCGCCCGTCGTATATGATAGTCTACAAACCAAATACATAGTAGGCGACATTAGAAATTTAGGTGGAAACCTTGATAAAACCTGCTTTATTGTTTTTCAAAAGCTGAAAGTGAAAATACAATGTCGTTTACTGTAACTCGCTAGGGGAGCGCATCGCTGAGATTGGATCTGCCTGATCCTGACCCTCACTACTTGACCCGGACAATACCGGCGGAAGGAAGCAGAAGCATACGGCCACGGGAGCAGACGGCTCTCCCTGTCCGCAGCACGATGTTGTCCCTCCTTGCACACACAAAGGAGGATTTTTTTATGTTCTATGATGTTGTTGTGAACGAATGGGAAGAGATAACCTATGTCCCCACACCCCTGGGCAGCCTGCTGCTGGCTGTTCTCGTCCTTGCCCTGCTGGGCGGCGCCGTAGCTTTCGCCCGCGCCCAAGGGAAAAAGCGGACGGAAGCCGCCGCCTCATCCGCCGCATCGGCAGGCCCGGCCAAAAAGCCCGGCGGCAAACTGACCGTCAAGCAGCTGGTGTTCTGCGCCATGGCCATTGCCCTGGGCACTGTGCTGTCCAATATCAAACTGTTTGAGTTCCCCAACGGCGGCTCCATCACCCTGCTGTCCATGCTGGTGATCTGCCTGCCCGGATATTTCTTCGGACTGGGGGCCGGGCTGCTGACCGGCGTTGCCTATGGCGTGCTGCAGCTGCTGATTGATCCCTATGTGCTGTATCCCATGCAGCTGGTGGTGGACTATTTGCTGGCCTTCGGCGCGCTGGGGCTGTCCGGCCTGTTTACCGATGCCAAAAACGGCCTGATTAAGGGCTATATTGTGGCGGTGCTGGGCCGCTTTGTCTTCGCCGTGATCTCCGGCTGGATCTTCTTTGGCGCCTATGCCTGGGAAGGCTGGGCTCCACTGCCCTACTCCCTGGCGTACAATGCCATATATATCTTTTCCGAGGCCGCCGTCACCATCATTATCTTTCTGCTGCCCCCTGTAAAGAAAGCTGTAGCCAGCGTGAAAAAGGTGGCGTTGGAATGACATGGCCCCTCCTGCATTTTATGCGGCATCATGCTAACGGCCGATAAGATTATCCCAATCCCGCATGGTACATGCTGCATAATCAGACAACACGTGCCATGCAGAAAGGAATGTCTAACCGCCCATGAGTATATACTGACGAGCGCTAAACTTTTCCGATTCCTGTGCGTCACAAGTTGTATAATCGGACAACATGCGCCGCACAGGAAGGAAAATCTAACCACCCGTGAGTATAACAGCCGCCAGGCCCCGGTGCGCAGCCCTGCGCGAACGGCAGAATATTGGGCTATTACAGTGTATTTGCCTAATGTCCGTGCAGGCGCAGCAGCCTGGCTCATTACCCCGGGAATCATCTGTGCAGTCTTTCAATCACACAGCTGTGCGGCTTTTCTTTATCCTCCCTGTTATAGCCTATCCCCACCAGCAGGATTTCTCCGGAATATCCTTCCAGCGCCCGGGGATACTGTCTGGCTTTGATCTGTTGCAGGGCGGTTTCGGCAGGCTTGCCATACTTTAACTCAACTATGAGCGCAGGTTTATTGGTAAAGGGCAGCGGCAGAAACACCACATCCGCAAAGCCCTTTCCGGCTGGGAGTTCCCGTATAAGCCTGTAGTCTTTCCTTGCGCTGTAGTAGGCAAGGCCGATGGCGCAGCCCAGGGAGTTTTCATCGTTGTAGGTCAGAATGGAGGATACTTCCGTGTGTGCCCTGTCCAGCCCCTCCGCAACGCTCTTTTCATCGCCCCGGAGCGTATCTTCCAGCAGCTTTTCGGATGCCTTTAACACATCCATAACCTTGGGCCAGCCGCCCACGCTCATGGATGTCTCGAATTCCTCAATTATTTCCTTATTGGGCACAAACGCCTCTCCTGCCTCTGAATCAAAGGCAAGATACCCCAGGTGGATCAACAATGTAAGCACGTCATCTTTCTTTTCAAAATTGCGCATATCGTTCCGAAAACTGCGGGTATTTACGCGGACACGGCCGCCGCCGAGCATCTGCACAATATCCGCCTTCAGTCCGTCAAAATCCATGTCCATATACATTTTCAGTGCGTCATAGACTTCCGTTGAAGTCCAGTAGTTGGATAATTTATGACGGCGCATTGCCTCCACTACGGATTTCGGATTATAAACATGCCTAAACTTTGTAAACATATACCCGTCATACCAACTGCCCGTCCGGGCAAAATCCATGTCAAACCGTTCGCACAACTCTTTTACCTCTGCCTGCGTAAACCCGGTATATTCCTCCAAAGCATCCTGATCCGTCATCGAATATTCCGTGAACATATTCAACGCCGAGTGCTGACCGTATTTTTTTACAGGTAAGATACCCGTCATGTAGGCCAGCGCAACATAGGGCTGATCCTTGAAGAGATCTCTCAGAAAATCAAGGTACTGTTTCTGCAACGTCTCAGAATCCTGCCTCTCACGCATCACGCAATCCCATTCGTCGATCAGAAAGATAAACTCTTTCCGGGTTTTCGCAAAGATTCTCTCCAACGCTTCAGCCAGGACCGTTATCCGTTCCGAAAACAGATTTCCATATTCCTCCCTGAGTTCTTCGATGACTGCCCGCTCCAGATATTCCGTCACTTCCTGTTTCCTGGCCCTGATCAAAAACTGCTGCATGTTCAGATAGATCACATCATATTTGTTCAAATGCTCCCTGAAAGATTCACTGCTTTCTATCTTATATCCCCTGAACATCTCCCGTGAATCACAGCCACGGCTGTAATATGCGGCAAGCATTTTCAGCGCCATGGACTTTCCGAATCGTCTCGGTCTGCTGACGCAGAGGTATTTTTGCTCTGTGTTGACGCATCTGTTCGTATGCGCAATCAGCCCGGTTTTGTCCACATAGATTTCCGAACGGATTGCATCCCCAAAGTTCTTATTATCCGGGTTCAGATAAACTCCCATAATAATACCTCCATACAGTTTCCCCATAGGAATTGTCGGTTAGTTTTTCCTTCCTGTGCGGCGCATGTTGCCCGATTATGCAGCCTGTGACCCACAGGAATTGGAAAATCTTAGCGCTCGTGAGTATAACAGCCTTGCAAACCGGAATTGAGAATTGCTTTTTCCCTTATTGTTTCCTTTGTATTATATTTTCCCAAATGGTATTACGAACTCTGATAAGGAAAAAATAAGGGAAACAAAATCGCATAACAAATTATAACACAAAACATACGGGAATTGTGAACTGATTGAAGTGCTTTCAAAAAATCACTGAAACGTCTTAAACACTTTGGCAATAGATGAACCACTTGAATACGCGCAATTGGATCTTGATGGGAATATGCAGATTTGGGTGGATGCGTAAGATTCGTTAGAATTACCGTAAAAAATACCGTAAAAAATTCAATATTTATATTG
>CAMWSA010000455.1 GCA_947176785.1 uncultured Lachnospiraceae bacterium | reverse complement strand
CCGCTGAAGCTGGAAACCTTTACGTTCGGCAGTCCTACGGTTGCTTTCTCTAATATATTAACACGTTCTTCCACAGAAAACAACGGTGTCTTTTGCGTATTATTTAAAACTGCCACGGTTAATTCGTCGAACATGGGGGCCGCGCGTCGGATTATGTCCAGATGGCCCAGTGTCATGGGGTCAAAACTTCCCGGATATACTGCTCTTTTCATATTATCCTCTTTTCCTGTTGAATTCTGCATGTTCCATACAAACACACAAAGCCGGTGCGTAGTCTAACCGCTGTAGGCGTCCGGAGCTTCCCGCACATTTATGGGGCTACGCTCCTCCGGGAACATGCTGTTGAAATATCACAAATTTATATTACGAACAAGGCCAAGCTCTGATTACGCATGTTATTTATTGATGATCCACTTTCCTGATAAAAATATGTTTGTTGGTTTTGTATGTTTTTTCACGGACGACAGAAAAGCCCATCTCCTGCACATAGTCCATATGCGTGTCCAGAGATGCCTCCACTATAATGACGGTATCAGTTGTTATATAACGCATGTTTTTTATTGCTTCCATCACTCTCCTTTCCTGTTCCTGTCCGTAAGGAGGGTCCATAAAGAGGATATTTACCTCTTTTTCCGATATACCGGTCAAGGCCGCCACAGCATCCTGTTTGAGTACCACCGCCCGATCCTCAAAACGCGTAAACTTAAGGTTGTCCGCCAGACAGCTTAGAGGTTCCCTGGCATTTTCCACAAAATAAGCCTTCCTGGCTCCCCGGCTCAGCGCCTCTATGCCGATGCCGCCGCTGCCGCTGAACATGTCCACAAACACGCAGCCGGGAATATCCGCTTGCAGGATATTAAACAATGTCTCCTTGATTCTGTCCGTGGTGGGCCTTGTATCCAGTCCCTGGGGAGTCTTTAAAGGCAGACTCCTGGCCGTACCTGCAATTACTCTCATATATAACGCTCCTTTTTCAAGAAGAATGCCTCATTGGGGCTTTCCTAGCCTCTCACTTTCACGCCCTTGGAATCCCGTCTGCCCAGCTTCAGGCTGTTTAACACCAGGTTCCTGCTCTTATACCGGATGGACGCCTCCATGGCGTTCTGGGTATAGTATACACCCTCCACCAGATCCCTGTCCCCCAGTTTCATACCTCTCACGCCCACGGCACCTTTTTTCTTCTCGGGTATCTCTTCAATGGCAAAACGCAGGAAATACCCCTCCCTGGTCTGTAGTACAATATGCTTCTGCTCGTGGAGGCAGACAATGCTGACCACATGATCCCCCTCCTGGAGCTTGGTGGATGCCACGGTGCGTTTACTCACGTCAAACTCGCCGCCGTCCACCACCTTCATCATGGACTGGGCCGTCACAAAGAGTACCCGGCACAGGTTCAGCTGCGTCTGGCTGGTCAGGAACACAATCTGCTCCTTATCCGAACTGTAGTTGCTCACATTGTCAATGGGAATGCCCTTGTCCCGGAATTTTCCAAGGGGCAGGTCCATGACCTTGATGGTGTGCAGTTGACCTGTATCCGTGAACAGGCACACCTTACCGGTATTTTTACACTTGAAGATATATTTGTTCTCGGCATCCGCCGCCTCCCTGTTTCGCTCATAGGTGGTCATGTCGATGGTCTTGGCATAACCGAAGCGGTCCATCAGGAACATAATCTCCATCTCTTCGATCTCTTTTTCCTTATAGACAGCCTCCTGGGCATTTTCAATGGCGGTGCGGCGCTTGCGGCCATACTCCCGCTTGATCTCCTCCAGTTCGTTCATAATGACCTGGGCCATGGAATCCCTGCGGGCCAGGATATCCTCATAGCGATAGATGTTCGCCATGGTCTCCTCATGTTCGTTGATCAGCGCCTCGATCTCCAGGCCGATCAGCTTGTACAGACGCATCTCCAGGATGGCGTTGGCCTGTTTTTCGGAGAACATCAGTTGGGCGGCCATGATCTTGGATTCTCTGGACTTGAATTTGATGCCGTCCACCTTGCCGTTTACCAGACAGTCCCTGGCCATGGCCCTGTCCTTGGAGCCCCGCAGGATCTCAATGATCAGGTCGATCACGTTGCAGGCTTTGATCAGTCCCTCCTGCACCTCCTTGCGGTCCATCTCCCTGGCCAGCAGATTGGTGTATTTGCGGGTTGCCACCTCATATTGAAAATCAACCACTGCCTTGAGAACCGCTTTTAGGCCCAGGGTTTCCGGCCTGCCGCCACTGATCGCCAGCATATTGACCCCAAAGGTATCCTCAAGGCGTGTCTTTTTATACAGCAGGTTCACAAAGTTCTCCGGGTCTGCGTCCTTGCGCAGTTCAATGACGATGCGAATGCCTTCCTTGGAGGACTGATTGGAGATATCCACAATATCCTGTGTCTTTTTGCTCTCCGCCAGAGCAGCCACGTCCTGCAGGAATTTGGAGATGTTCATGCCGATCATGGGATAGGGAATCTCGGTGATGACCACATTGGTCTTGCCACCTTTAGATTTCTCATATTCTACTTTACCCCGGATCTTGATCTTGCCCGTGCCGGTCTCGTAGATCTCCGGCAGTTCGTCCTTGTTAGTCACAATCCCGCCGGTAGGGAAATCCGGCCCCTTGATATACCGCATCAATTCCCTGGTGGTGATATTTTCATCCAGCATATAGGCTTTCATGGCGTCGATGACCTCCCCCAGGTTGTGGGGAGGGGTGCTGGTGGCCATGCCCACGGCGATGCCCTCGGAGCCGTTCACCAGGAAGTTGGGAATTTTTACCGGCAGCACGGTGGGTTCTTTCTCGGTCTCGTCGAAGTTTGGCATGAAGTCCACCACATCCTTGTCCAGATCCGCCAGAAATGCCTCCTGGGTGATTTTCTGGAGCCTGGCTTCCGTATATCGCATGGCGGCGGCACCATCCCCCTCGATATTACCGAAGTTGCCGTGGCCGTCGATGAGGGGCATTCCCTTTTTAAAATCCTGGCTCATAACCACCAGGGAGTCATAGATGGAACTGTCCCCGTGGGGATGATATTTACCCATGGTATCACCGACGATACGGGCGCTTTTTCGGTAAGGCCTGTCATACCGTATGCCCAGCTCGTGCATGTCGTAGAGGGTTCTGCGCTGCACGGGCTTTAAGCCGTCCCGGACATCCGGCAGCGCCCTGGCGATAATGACGCTCATGGCATAGTCGATAAAGGACTTCTGCATCTCCTCCGAATATTCTGTTCTGATGATTCTGCTGTTGTCTTCCATTTATACCTCGTTCCTGGAATATCTCCGGGTGTTTTTATCAAAACACATGTTATGTTTGCGACATCCCACTTAATAAATACTTATAACTATACCCGCCTCAAACAAATCTTCCTCCGATTTTGTCTTAAGCTCCTCTATTAAGTTCTGATCTGCCTCCATATGACATGCTGTCATTCCCATACTCTTTCTCCCTTCATGTTCATTAAGTTTAGGCGTTTGCAAAACTCCCGTTCAGGATACAGGGATTGGGCAATATATACAAAATAAGGGCGACTT
>CAMWSA010000454.1 GCA_947176785.1 uncultured Lachnospiraceae bacterium | reverse complement strand
CCCATGCTGCCGTGCTGTGCTAGCAGCTGATATTGAAGCTTGCGGCTCATGGACATGATCTGTTCAAACAACTCCTCCACGCCATGGCTGTTAAAATCATTGTGGGTCAGGGACTTGACCTTGGCCAGCTTCTCCATCTCCCGCTGCCTGTCAAACACCTTCTTTCCCGTCTCTATCTTGTACGCCGCCACCTGGCCGCAAATCTCCATCCGCTGCTCATACAGGCTGACGATCTGCCGGTCTATGACGTCGATCTGCTCCCGCAATTCCAATAAATCCATGGTATTCCCTCCATATTATATTTTATCCGACATGTAGGACATTCTATAGTCAATGACATTAGAAATTGCCGGTAACCGCCTCCAGAGGGATAATCGCCCCTGGCAAAGCCGTCCGGGACATCCCTTGCCGGATGGCAAAAAACCATGCCAAATTTATATTACTCCAAAACCCCCTTGATCGCAAGACCAACTATGTGATATATTCATAGAAAGAAATTTTTATTGCAAGGAGGCTTACATCCCATGTCGAATAAAGCGAAATATGTCCTGATCATAATACTGCTCTTTGCCGTTTTTGGCGTCCTGCTGCTGACCACCTGGTACTTTGGGCAAATCCCTGCCAATCCCCCGGACACGGTGGGCAACACCGCGGGCAATATCAACAATGCCGGATTGTTCTGCGAATCCGACGGCATGGTCTACTTTTCCAACCCCCGGGACAATGGCTGCCTCTACTCCATGACCGTGGATGAACAGGATATAACCAAACTGGGCAACTCCACTGTCCGCAACATCCTGGCCGGCGGGAAATACCTGTATTATTTCCAGGCTTCCGCCTCCGGCGAGGGCGGCCTGGGTTATGTCCGCAGCCGCAACTCCTTTAACCGCTGCCTGAAATCCGGCAAGGACGCCACTACCATGGCCACGGACGTAGTGGTATCCGGGCAGCTGGTGGGCGATTATCTGTACCTGCTCACCGCCGGAGATCCCACGCCCGTCTTTTACAAGATGAAGACGGACAGAAGCGACAAACAGGTGTTGGCCGAATACCAGGTAAATCCGGCCTGTGCCCGGGACGGCATCATCTATTACAACGGCACGCAGAACAACCACTACCTTTACGCCCTGAACACCAATGGCGATACCGTGTCGGAGCTGTGGGAGGGCAACATCTGGTATCCCTGCCTGGACGGCAGCTATATCTACTATCTGGATGTTGCCAACGACTACCGTCTGTGCCGGTACGACCTGAACCAGCAGGTGATCCAGGTGCTGACCAACGACCGGGTGGACTGCTTCAATGTGGGAGGCGGCTACATCTACTACCAGCATAATTCCGCCACCGCCCCGGCGCTGAAGATGATGGGGACGGACGGCTCCAATCCCACCGTAGTGGCGGAGGGCAACTACACCAACATCAACATGACCTCCCGGTATGTGTACTTCCAGGAGTTTGGAGCGGACAATTCCCTGTACCACTGCCCGTTGGGGGGAAGCAGCTACAGCACATTTTAAATTATGGCAGAGCGGCATCTGTAAAGCAAAAAAGGCGGCAATATAAACGGCGGGGCATCACACTGCGCTCCCGCCGTTTTCATCTGATAAGTCTGTACGCTTTCCCTGTGCTATACGCATGGACGATTTATTTTCCCTTCTGCCCGGCACATGCTGTCCGAGTACACAGCATGGCCGCGCAGGAATCGGAAACCCTTAACCTTCACCCGTATCAAGCATTTTATTCCCCCAACGGGCAGATCAAAACCTGCCATCCCTTGGAAATCGCCAGGTAAAGGGCATCCGTCTGCTGCGCCGCCCCGTCCGGCACCTGGAAAACCAGTTCACCCGTCTGAGACTCTCCCGGCTCCATTGAATCTTTCCCAAAGAGCCCGAAGTTGCTGATCTCCTGATTGATACAATCATAGTATGTTTCGTTGGCAAAGTCGATCATATATATTGCCACATCCTCCCACCCGTCAAAGGTTGCAGTGATAAAAGTATCCTTCTGATTCCCCCGGTTGGTAAGCGTAAATTCCGCTTTTATAAACTGATTGCCCGCATCCGCCGTATATTTGGACAGATTCGTCTCAAAGGCGTCCACGATCTCACTGTTGTGATAAGTGATCTCCCATGGCCCAATCAGGACGGTCTCCTCTTTTTCAAACTCGGCCTTATCTCCTATATGATCTACCAGGAAAGCATATGCGTCCGGATCGTTGACATGACTGTAAATATAATACAGAATGTCCGCATTGACCTCTTCGGGATACCGGGGCGCATTGTCAGACCCGCTGGAAAAAATACCCCTGGCCGAATCCTCCAGCACATTCCCCAGGTGTCTCAAAAATTTGCCGGTCCCCGCTTCGTACAGATCGACGGATGTGGTGGAATGAACCTCTCTGACATCCGAAGCCTCCCCGTTGTCATAGTAGTAATAATCCCCATATTCATATGCCGGCGTCAGGACAAGATAATAGTCCGCTTCCTCTATGGATGCCGGGCACTCCTGGCCGGGAAGATTCAACATGAAATCGCCTATAAGCCGTAAAGGCTTCGGAGAATAGGGAAATTCCGCCTCCTGAAGATTGCGGTACAGGGCAACTACCTTTTTCCCCTCCGTCACAATCTCCTCCGAAAGATCCTCGTTCCCCGGCTCCTGCAAGGTTATTCCCTCCCCAATGGCAACCATCAGCTCCGTGCTTAAATAATCTTCCCCGGTAAGGCTGGAAGGCCCCACATATAATGTCGGATTAGCCCCGGCCTGGGCCAGGGGCAGTATGGTATCCCGCAGATATACCATATACTTTACCGCATCTGCCATACTGTCTACCTGGGGTTCATTGTAGAAAAATACCGTACTCCACTGGCTGCTGATCCAGTCATCGAAATATCCTGACGCAATCAGTTCATCGCCCGTCTCCAACAGTTTTACGGGATTTTCTTCGATCCAGCTGTCAAGTTCTTTCTGCAAGCCGTACTTGTAGCTGCTGTCCTCGGGAATCCCCTGCACGAGCTTTACCAGAAGCTCCCCGTCCAGTTCCTTTGCCGCATCCAGCATGGGGCGGAAAAAGATATCAAAGTTGCTGACCTCCTCCAGGGTTTTCCAAAAATTCTCCTCCTCTGTGAGAACCTTCGCCAGGAAGGCATCCGCGTAAGGGGAACTCACGGAATATTGGCCCTCCCCATATTCCGTTGCACACAGCAGGGCAGTAGCCATATACTGCTGGCTCAACGTGCTTTCCGCATCGCCGGCCTCACTCTTCAGCGCCTCCACATCCAGCCCCCCTGCGTTTTCCGCCACATACTCGTCCAGCTTCGTCGAGTAGCTTATGGACTCCCAACAGGATTCCGCATAGGTCAGCGGCTGCTTTCCGCATCCCGTCAGGCAGAGTGCCAGACATCCCACAATGATCCACATTTTTCTTTTCATTTTTTCTCCTCTCCTTTTCTCAATACTTAGGTAATTGCAAAACTCTTTGAAGCAAGTGACGGAATTTGTGTTAGAAAAAGACCTAACACAGTCA
>CAMWSA010000453.1 GCA_947176785.1 uncultured Lachnospiraceae bacterium | reverse complement strand
CGCTTGGGCGTGTACTCAGATCAAGATGGTGAAAATCCTTTTTCACCCTAACTCCTATCTGCCCGCTTGGGCGTGTACTCAGATCAAGATGGTGAAAATCCTTTTTCACCCTAACTCCCATCTGCCCGCTTGGGCGTGTACTCAGATCAAGATGGTGAAAAATTTTTTTCACCCTATCCTCCATGATTCCGCTCTGCGGAATCTCAAATCTGTGCGTAGAATGCCCGTATTTTGGGCATCCTCTTGTGTGAGACTCAGTACTTCTCCACGAAACAGCCTCTGTTGTGAATGGCTAGAAGTACTTCTCACACTATCCTCCCTGTACAATTACTCTCTTAGTAGCCACCTCCATAGCGACCCGCCCTACAACAATCAAAGCCGCCAGCCAGAACAGCTGGAACACAATTCCTTTCAGGGCGTCTGTTCCTATAACATTGCCGCAAAAGATCTGCAGTGGCATATTCTGCATGGCGGCAAAGGGGAGCGCCCGCACTGCCCGAAGTACTTGCTCCGGGAAAAAGGGCAGCGGTATCACGCCGCCGGAAAAAAAGTCTGTAACCGCCGTGACAATAATCCGTATCCCTCGCTGGGAAATCAGATAAAAGAGGGAAATATACATCAGCATAGCCATGGCCACCGTCACACCAAAGGCCAACAGTGCCGACAGCATAAAAAGGATGGTTTGCCCGGCGGACCGGGGCAGAGTCAGCCGGAAAGGCCGGGGCACAATCAGCCCCAGCAGCAGAACCGGCAGACAGTTTATCAGCGCAAAGGCCAGACGGTTGGAAGCCGACTGGCAGAACCACCTGCCATAGAGACCCACCGGGCGGACCAGATCGTAGGCCACCTCCCCGGACCGAAGGGTGGAATAGATCTCACCGTCTCCAAATACCACCCGGAACAGGACGATAAAGGATTGGCGCACCCATATGTAGGAAACCATCTGGGAAAAGTCCATGGGAAAAACATCAGGATTGGCGCGGTACAGCGCCATATAGGCCAGTGCCTCCATCATGACCCACAACGCCCCTTTGACAATGGTTCCCAGCACCACCATGCGGTATTGCAGATTGTGTATGAAGCGTATACGAAACAGAGAATAATATACCTTAAAGTCATTTCTCATAAAGTTTTCCTCCCCACAATCATATTTCATACTCTCTGTACAATGCGGCCACCATCTCCTCCGTAGAGATATCGGACACAGAAACATCCAGCAGTTCCATGGCGGACGCAAAATAGGCGATGGCCTCCGATGCCGGGATTGTGGAGGGGTCAAATCGCACCGTCATCTGTCCCGCCTCATGCCGTAACAACTCCATTCCTTCCGGAAGCGCAGGGGACGTCCCCCGATATTGAATTGCCATTGTCTTGCGGGCTGAGGTATGCTCTTTCAGTTTGGCAAGGCTCCCGTCCAGCAGAATCCTCCCCTTGCCGATCAGCAGAATCCGCTCTGTCAGCGCTTCGATATCCTGCATATCATGGGTAGTCAAAACAATGGTGGTGCCCTTCTCCTCATTCAAAGTCTTGATAAACTTTCTCACGGCGATCTTGGATACCGCATCCAGGCCGATAGTAGGCTCGTCCAGAAAAAGCAGCTTGGGCCCGTGCAGCAGGGAAGCCGCAATCTCACAACGCATTCTCTGACCCAGGCTCAGATTCCTGGCGGGCGTTTTCAGGAGGTCTCCCAACTCCAGAAGTTCGCTGAGGTCACGGACATTTTTTCGATAAGTGCTTTCCTCCACCCGGTAGATATCCCGGAGCAGTTCAAAGCTGTCGATGACAGGCACATCCCACCAGAGTTGCCTCCTCTGACCGAATACCACGCCAATATTCCGCACATGAGCCACTCGTTCCTGATAGGGAATCCTGCCGTTTATCACGCACCTGCCGCTGTCCGGCGTCAGAATACCGCACATGATCTTGATGGTGGTACTTTTCCCCGCCCCGTTGGGGCCGATATATCCCACCATCTCCCCGTCCTGTATTGCGAAGTTCACATCTCTCAGGGCGTGGATGGTCTCATATTCCCTGTGGAAGAAGGCTTTCACCGCATTCCCCATACCCGCCTGCCTCCTGGCTACGCGGTAGGTCTTGTTTATTTGCTGAAATTCAATCATGACATACTCCTCTCATAAAATCAGCTGCCGATTCCGGAATCAGTAGTCCTCTTGTTTTTTGTACCGTAACAAAATTATAGCATTTCAGTAAAAAAAGAGTAGACTTGTAATAAAATTTGTAGTATAGTGTATAATTAGGAACGCCAAAAATAATCTACATTCTGACAATATGTAATAAACGAATATCCGATCATACGACACGGTTTACTTTTACCTTTCATTTGACCTCCCACCATTTTGTAAATTAAATATATAGCCTGTACTTTTTAGCATAAATCGGATATAATATAGCAGAAACAGAGAAGATACTATGCCGTAGGAAGGCGGGCGTAAGGAAAGCGTATATTATTTTCCGAAAGCGAAACTGGAAAATCCGTTTATGCCAATTTGTGTGTCTGTATATCCTGCATGTAAGGCTGCTGGGCGGTTATTATTATGACGTGCAGGTATTCGGTTATGAGATAGAGGTTGTCCAACAGGGATTTGCGCTTTTGGCCCTGGTTCCCATTTGGCTCTATCAGGGACGGCAGGGTATTCGCAAGAAGTATTTTCAATATTTTTGTTATGCGTTTTATCCGGCTCATATGCTGCTGCTTTTTGCTGTGCGGGCATGGGTACGGAGATAACCGGTACATGGAATACGGGGGGAAAATGTGAAGGAATATCATGAATGGAAAATGCGGCAGCCCCAGAATGTATAAAAATCTAACCGCTCGCCAGTATACCACGGAGGCAATGAAAAGGAATATGGATACACAGGATATCAACATGCAAAAAGAAAATGCCATTACAGAGGGCGTGATCTGGAAACAGATCCTGCTTTTTTTCTTCCCGATTCTTTTCGGCACTTTTTTCCAGCAGCTGTACAATGCGGCGGACGCCCTGATTGTGGGGCGTTTCGTGGGCAAGGAGGCCTTGTCCGCGGTGGGTGGGGGCACCGGCACGGTGATCAATCTGCTGGTGGGCTTTTTTGTGGGGCTGGCCAGCGGGGCCACGGTGATTATTTCCCAGTATTACGGGGCAAAAAGAGAAGAGATGGTGGGTTATGCGGTACATACGGCCATGGCTTTCAGTCTGGTGGGGGGCTTAGTGATGACAGTGGGCGGTCTGCTGGCGGCACCGGGGATTCTGCGTGCCATGGACACCCCGCCGGATGTGCTGGAACCGGCCACATTGTACATACGGATCTATTTCCTGGGAATGGTGGGCAACCTGGTATACAATGTGGGATCCGGCATCCTGCGGGCAGTGGGGGATTCCCGACGGCCCCTGTATTTTCTGATCGCCAGCTGTATGACCAATATCGTCCTGGACATTCTTCTGGTGGTGGTGCTGCGCATGGGTGTGGAAGGGGCGGCTCTGGCTACCATTCTGTCCCAACTGCTCAGTGCCGGCGCGCGGGG
>CAMWSA010000452.1 GCA_947176785.1 uncultured Lachnospiraceae bacterium | reverse complement strand
GTATAATATGTTGGAAAACCGGCCTATTGACACGGACTATCTGCCCACAGATGCCAGTGGCCTGCTGCATCTGAACGGCCCCCAGGCGCTGGCATACAGCCGTAATCGCTATATCGGCAGTGATTTTGGCCGGACGGAGCGGCAGCGCAAGATTCTTGAAGCGGTGTTTCACCAGCTGCCCTCCTCGGTGTTGACCAATCTGGATGATATGATTGACGGAATCCTGCCCAATCTGACCACCAATATCAGTAAGTCCGAGTGTTATGCCCTGAGCCTGGATGCGCCCAAGCTGCTGACCTATGAACTTGTGCAGGCCAGCATCCCCATAGCAGGCAGCTACCAGAGCGCGACGATTCGCAAGATGTCAGTGCTGCAGGTGGACTTTGAGAAAAATAAGGAGTTTATCCGCACCCGGATTTACGGAGAAGATACGGCGAACTGATGAGGGGCGGGACGCCAAAGCGGCCCGCTATTGATCATTGCTCCAGTGCGCTTGCAGGGGATATACGGAGCGGAAGCCCCAAAGATTTTCAAATCCAAGGATCTTCAAATAGGAGGAATCATGAAAGGTACAATCATAGATTATTTGAAAGAATACGCAGATGTGAGCCTGAAGGACGAGCCTATGAATGACGTGGACAGTCTGGTGCTGTGCCAGTTTTCTTACCTGAAATTTGACGGATTGGTGCCGCCGGCGGAGATGAATGAAAAGCCGGTGTCCCTGCAGCAGCTTTACGAACACCCGGATTATGAAAAACTCTACGGGGATGAGCGCTATGAAAAAGAGAACCGGGCGCTGTTCGAGGCCATGCGCAGGTGTGTACGCTTTCGCAATATGAGGCTGAACTTCTATATCAATATTATCGAGACCCAGGCGGATTTCGAGACGCAGTTTTCCGCCGTGACTTTTCTGCTGGAGGATGGCACCATGTATGTGGCCTATCGGGGCACGGATGAGACCATCGTGGGATGGAAGGAGGATTTCAATATGGCCTTTCTCTCCCCGGTGCCGGGCCAGGAACTCGCCCTGCAATATCTGAATACGGTCACCGGGAGGCTGCCCAGGGATTTCTATGTGGGAGGGCATTCCAAGGGAGGCAATCTGGCGGTCTACGCTGCCATGAACTGTGTACCACAGGTCCAGGACAGGATTCTTAAAATCTACAGCATGGACGGTCCGGGCTTTCGACCGGAGATCTTGGAAAAATGTGAGTATGGAAGGATTGAGGGGCGCACCTGTAAGATTCTGCCCCATTCTTCCCTGGTGGGCATGTTGTTTGAAAAAGATATCCGCTACCAGGTGGTGGAGAGCCGTACTTTTGGCCTGGCCCAGCACAATCCTTTTACCTGGCTGGTGCAGGATGGAAAATTTGTGACCGTGTCGGATATCTATGAGACCAGGCGTTTTGTGGACGATACCCTGAATGAATGGATACTGTCTTTAGACGAGCAGAGCCTGCGCATCTTTGTGGACACGCTGTTCCAGATCCTGTCGGCATCGGAAGCCGACAACCTGATTGAGTTTACTGCCAATCTGAAGCGCAGTATGACAGGGATCTTCGGGGCCATGAAAGACATGGATGAGGACACGCAGAAAGCGCTGCGGCAGACGGTGAAAGCCCTGTTTGAAATTGCGGGCCTGCGCGTGAAGCAGGAATTCAGGGCCCGCACGCAGAAGGGCGGCAGGGATATGGCGGAGGTTTATTGCCCGTCATCCAAAAAGTAAGACAGCAGCACGGCCCCCCTGGCCTCGGTCCTGGCGGGGTCCAGTCGTTCGGGATGCCACTGGACTCCGATGACGGGCAGGCTCTCATGGCAGACGCCTTCGATGCATTGATCCAAAGGGCAGCGGGATACAACCCGCAGCCCTTTTCCCAGCTTGCCCAGCCCCTGATGATGGGCACTGTTTACCACAATGGTTTCCCCGTACAGACAATGCAGGAAGCCGCCGGGGAGGTTGTATACTTCATGGTACTGATCCGCGTCCAGATAGCGGTGACAGTCGGCGGACGGCAAGTCCTGGATGATGCTGCCTCCCAACCCTACATTGATGATCTGCATCCCCTTGCAGATGCCCAGTATGGGGATGCGGCGCTGGATGCCGTATTCCAGCGCCTGCAGCTGCAGAATATCCAGTTCCGTGTCAATGGAGCGGGAACCCCGGTCACGCTCTCCGAAAAAAGCGGGGGTGATATCGCCGCCGCCGGGAAATATCAGTCTCTGACAAACGGACAAATCCCTGACGGAGAGGCTGGTCATGTAGGGCACCTGGTGCCGCTCTAAAAAAGCCTCATAATTTCCTGTATCCCTTTTCCTTCCCACGATTCCAACCTTCATTTTCCTGTCCCCGCCTTTCTGAACATCCTCTATTCCCGCAGAGCCGAAGCCTGACCGCTTCCAATCTCCGATTGAGCCTGTGACACGGCATGGTTTTGCATGAAATGGGCCGGACGGTCCCGGTGTCTGGCCTTTACTCACGAACGCTGAGATTTTCCGGCTCCTGCACGGCACATGTTGCATAATCTGACTTCATGTGGCGCAAGGGGAAAGCGAAACGTTCGTGCGTATATTTTGATGTGAGGATTCCTGACAATATATGTAAAACCTTAATTTTTTATGAACACATTCCCAATAGAGGCAAAAGATGGTACAATGGGCAAAATGCCCTGTTAGAAAAAGAGAGGAAAATAAAAGAGAGGACAAGGAGTATGAGCAGATTGTGGTACACATCCCCGGCAGGGGAATGGGAGGAGGCGCTGCCTCTGGGAAACGGCCGTCTTGGTGCCATGGTATATGGCGGCACAGACCATGAGCATATCCAGGTCAACGAGGAGAGCATCTGGTACGGCGGGCCGGTGGGGCGGAACAACCCGGACATGAAGGAGGAACTGTCCCGGATTCGCAGGCTCTTGTTTGACGGAGAGATCGCCAAGGCGGAGAGGCTTATGTGGCACGCCATGTCCGGCTGCCCCAACAGCCAGCATCCCTATCAGACACTGGGAGATATTCAGATCGGTTTTGAAGGGATCGGGGAAGCGACGGCCTACGAAAGGGAACTGGATCTGGAGCAGGCCCTGTGCAGGACCAGCTTTACTGCGGAGGAAGTGTGTTATCGACGGGAATATTTTATCTCCCATCCGGCAGACTGTATGGTGATGCGTTTTTCCGCGGACAGGCCGGGGAAAATCAGCTTCTGGGCTGGACTGGAACGGGGACATTTCTTTGACGGCGTCAGGCAGGGAGAACCGGGGGAAATCTGTCTTTACGGCAATCTGGGCAGAGGCGGCTCCGAGTTCGCCATGATGCTCCGGGCCAGGGTCAGGGGCGGCAGCCTTCGGCTTTTGGGGGAGCATATCGTGGTGGAGGGCGCTGACGAGGCATTGCTGTATTTCAGCGCGGACACCAGCTGGCACTACAGTCCGGAGGAAAAGGAGGCTGGCGTGGCGGCCTGGCTTGAGCAGGTGGCGGGAGAGGCTGAAGACTGGATGAACGCAGGTCGCATGTCCTCCTATGAGCGCCGGGAGATGCGGATGCAGCAGGGCC
>CAMWSA010000451.1 GCA_947176785.1 uncultured Lachnospiraceae bacterium | reverse complement strand
TTCCGAAAGAGACGGTTCTGTTTCAGGGAAAAGATATCACGGCACAGGTGGAAGAAGCATGGAATTTCCTTGTGGAGCATGCATTTGTGATGTAATAGTTACCAGAGTCTACAGATACAGGGGTGGATACGGAAATCTTGTATCCGCCCTTGTCTGCGTTATGCCACATTTTCATGGAGAGTGTGGCATAAAACGCTTATACTGCCAAGATGGAGTGGAATGTTTGGGATTTCCCAAGTACAATATATGCAGAATAAAAAACAGAGGTGGTTTTAATGAGAAAAGCTTTCCTGTTAAAATGGGTGGAACCGAAACAGACACTTTCAAAAGAACGGCAAAGATTTGGAAACCGGGAACTGTTTGCCCTGATCCTGCCGATCCTTGTGGAACAGCTCCTTACCATGCTGGTAGGGATTGCGGATACACTGATGGTCAGCTATGTTGGGGAAGCGGCAGTGTCGGGAGTATCCCTTGTGAACCAGTTGAATAATGTATTTATTTTTGTGTTTGGTGCGGTGGCATCCGGCGGAGCGGTGGTGGCAAGCCAGTATATTGGGAGGAATGACAGGGAAAACGGTGTGACTGCGGCAAGCCAGTTACTGATGATCACAGTCCTAATCTCGGTATTCCTGACGGGTATTTCCATTTTATTCCGTTCTCAGCTATTATCGCTTTTATTTGGGCGGGTGGAGCCGGACGTGATGGAGGCGTCACTCACCTATCTGGTAATTTCGGCACTGTCTTTTCCTGCGCTGGCAATTTACAACAGTGCGGCAGCGCTGTTCCGCAGTATGGGGAAAACAAAAGCGATCATGAACATTTCCATTGTTATGAATGCGATCAATGTCATTGGCAACGCCATAGGGATATTTGTCCTTCGTGCGGGGGTTGCCGGCGTTGCAGTGCCTTCGTTGGTTTCAAGAACTTTTGCAGCTGCGGTCATGCTGGTATTGTGTTTTCAGAAAAAAAATACGCTGTATGTACAGATGAAAAAAGTGCTTGCATGGAATGGGAAAATGCTGAAACGGATTCTGAATATTGCCGTACCAAACGGCGTTGAGAATGGGCTGTTTCACCTTTCCAAAGTTGCCCTCTCCAGTATTGTCGCCCTCTTTGGAACCGTACAGATTGCAGCAAACGGGGTAGCACAGAGTTTCTGGTCTATGGCATCCCTTTTCTGCATTGCCTTTGGGTATGCTTTTGTGACAGTGATCGGACAGTGTATGGGGGCAGGGGATATAGAAGCGGCAGATTATTACAACAAAAAACTGCTGCGCATTACTTATATCGGTTCAGCAGCATGGAATTTTCTGATAGTGGTTTTAACGCCTTTTGTACTTATGCTCTACAGTCTGTCAGAGGATACCAGAAAACTGGTGATCCTGCTGGTGATCATTCACAGTATATTTAATGTACTTTTATGTCCGGTGGCATTTTCACTTTCTAACGGGCTACGGGCGGCAGGGGACATTCAGTTCACCATGTATGCATCTATTTTTGCAACAGTGGTGTGCAGGGTGATTTTTTCAATCGTTTTTGGTGTATGGATGAACCTTGGCGTGATCGGCATCTGTCTGGCAATGGTTGGGGACTGGCTGGTAAAAGCAGCATTGATCATGGTTCGGTACCGCAGCCGGAAGTGGACAAAGTTTCAGGTGATAGGGTGAAAAAGAATTTTCACCATCTTGATTTGAATGCCCACTGAAGCGGGCAGATGGGAGTTAGAGTAAAACAGTCATGAAAATAGTGAACAGAAAGAAATGGTGGAACGAAAATGGAAAAGAACGCAGACAAAGCAGCAATCATGATGATGTCATGTGCAGCATGTGGAAAATGCAGCAAAAGCTGTCCGGCACATATCAATATTACAGAGGCGTTAAAAATTTATGGGGAATACTTGTCCGGGGATATACGGACATTAGAAAAGCTGAATGAGATGAAGTCATCCGGAAAGCCTGTGGATTGTATTGAATGTGGGGCGTGTTCTTCCCATTGTCCGAATGGTCTGGATGTAAAGGAACTGATACGGGGGCTTGCTATGATGCAGTCGTGTGGGAGGCTGCTGAAATTTTCCTATGGTGGACGAAAGGAGGATGTCGGATGAGAAAACCACGGATGATATTTATATGCGCAGGACTGTTGGCTCTGATCGTCCTGGGCGGCTGCTCAAACAGGGGACAGCTGACACAGGAGGAAAGCAGTAGTTCTGTTCGTCAGGAATCAAACATGGCAGTGCAGGAAAGAGAGGAGGATGCGGGGGAAAGCTCACCTGCAGAAGTGGAGAACACAGATAGTATTTCATTGGAGGAACCGGGACCGGCAACACTGCTGTATCAGGGGCAGGCCAGTATCCGTATTGTTACGGACGAGGGGAAAGTGATCTATATTGATCCCTATGCCGGAGACTCCTATGAACTGCCGGCGGATCTGATACTGGTGACACATTCCCATTTTGACCACAGCCAGATTGATAAGGTAGAGAAACGGAATAAAGACTGTCAGATCATTACATACAGAGAGGCGGTACAGGATGGGGAACACCGGATTTTTGACCTTGGATATGTCAGGGTGGAAGCAGTGGAGGCAGGGTATAACGCTCTCCATGATGTGAGCGACTGTGTGGGTTATGTATTGACATTCTCCAATGGTAGGTCAGTTTATGTGACGGGAGATACTTCTAAGACGGAACAGATGGCGCTAATGTCTGAAATGGAAATAGACTATGCTTTTTTCTGCTGTGACGGCGTATATAACATGGGACTGGAGGAAGCGGCAGAGTGCGCTGATCTCGTGGGCGCGAAACATAACATCCCCTATCATATGACCACAACAACTACCGGAAGGCAGTTTGACAGGGAGTTGGCAGAGCAGTTTGATGTGGAGAACCTCCTGATCGTGGAGGACGGGGAGGAAATTCTGGTAGAATGATGGCAAAGAGAGAAATCTGGATAAATGTAGAGGAGGTTAAGAAGAATGTCGGATTATTTTGGAAAAGAAGTCCCAAAGCTGGGTTTTGGATTGATGCGTCTGCCCAAAAAAGGACTGCATACAGATATTGAACAGGTAAAGCATATGGTGGAGCTGTTCATGGAGGCTGGTTTTACATACTTTGACACCGCATATGTGTACATGGGATCTGAAGCAGCCATTGGCGGCAGAGTATGACCTGACGATATTCCTGACATGCAGCAGAGAAGAACAAAGAAGAAGACTGCAGGTAAGGGAAGGTGATCATTATCCGGTTTTTGAAAATCGGTGGATACCTATGGAAGAAAATTATTTCAGGCATTATTCTATAGAAACGGAGAGTCATTTTGTGGTAGACACGGGTAATTTCTAATAAAAAGGAAAAGCGAAGGAAAGGATTTCTTTTTCGATTTTATCCACCAGTCCCAATGCAGCTTCAGGCACCAGTAAAGTCCGGGCAATGTAAACATAGATGTCATCCAGGTCCCGTAAAGCCCGGCTTGTAAGGGATACCTTGTATTTATCCAAAATATTTTCTCCTTAAAGAATCAAATGCGCTTCTGGCATCATGGAGTATTC
>CAMWSA010000450.1 GCA_947176785.1 uncultured Lachnospiraceae bacterium | reverse complement strand
CCGCTGGGATCTGTGCGAACACTGCTATGACGCGCTGACCTGCAGCTTTCAGATTCCGGTGGAGGAGAGCGAGGAGAGCGAACTGGTGTGATCGGGATACCGGACTTGTGTGGCAAGTCTCAATGCGGCGCTCTTCCCCGTGAACCGAGTGCCGCGCGGCGGCAGTATGGGGCATCGCCATCCGGACAGTGCGGACAGGAGGCGGCGATGCTGGATGTATGTTTGTTGGGGACGGGGGGGATGATGCCGCTGCCTTATCGGTGGCTTACCTCCCTGATGATGCGGTATAATGGGAAGAGTATCCTGATTGACTGTGGCGAGGGGACACAGATTGCGTTAAAGGAAAAAGGCTGGAGCCCCAAGCCCATCGACATCATTTGTTTTACCCATTATCACGCGGACCATATCAGCGGCCTGCCCGGCATGCTGCTCACCATGGGCAATGCGGAGCGGACGGAGCCGCTGTTGCTCATAGGGCCCAGGGGGCTGCAGAGAATTGTAAATGCGCTGCGCTGCATTGCCCCGGAACTGCCCTTTGAAATCCGCTATGCGGAGATCACGGAGCCGGAGCAGACATTTTCCTTTGAAGGATTTCAAATTGAGGCTTTCAAGGTGAATCATAATGTGTTATGCTATGGATATAGCCTGGTAATTGAACGCATCGGCAAGTTCCAGCTGGAGAAGGCCCGGGAACTTAATATTCCCCAGAGATGCTGGAGCCGCCTGCAAAAAGGGGAGACCCAGGAGGTGGATGGCCGGATTTACACGCCGGACATGGTGCTTGGGGCACCCCGCAAGGGCCTGAAGGTCACATATTGCACGGACACCCGGCCCACCGAGGGCATTGTGGCCCATGCCACGGGTTCAGACCTCTTTATCTGCGAGGGCATGTACGGGGAACCGGAAAAGCAGGCCAAAGCCAGGGAAAACAAGCATATGACCATGTACGAGGCGGCCCGCATGGCCAGGGAGGCGCAGGTGCCGGAATTATGGCTGACCCATTACAGCCCTTCCCTGAACCGTCCGGAGGAATATATGTATGAGGTGCGGAAGATTTTCCCCGCCTCCATAGCGGCCAGGGACGGGAGAAGTGCGGAGCTTAACTTCGTGGATTAGGAGCGGCGCATGAAGACAAAAAAAGGCAAGTTTAATACCCAGACCACCATAGTGCTTATGATTCTTATTTTAGTGGTAGTAGGATACTACTGCTATTTGGTGAACCGTTCGAACCGCTCGGCCGACGGGAACACGCCGTCCACGGTAGAGAACGTACTGCTTCGGGACTTAGAACACAACTATCCCCCCACCCCCAAAGAGGTGGTCCGCTACTACAACGACATAATCAAGTGCTTTTATAATGAAGCCTGCAGCCAGGAGGAACTGGAAGCCCTGGCTCTCAAGGCAAGGGGGCTGTACGACCAGGAACTGCTGGATCACAATGACTGGGAAACTTACATTTTCAATCTCGAGGCGGAGATCCAGGATTTCCGGAGCAACAACCGGAAGATATCCAACATCTCGCTGGCTTCCAGCGCCGATGTGGATGAATTTACTCAGGACGGATATAAGTTTGCCAAGATCCGCTGCGGGTACAATATCCTGCAGGGCCGGGAGAGTTCCTCCAGCGTACAGGTGTACCTGCTGCGCAAGGACGGGGACGGCCACTGGAAAATCTATGGCTGGGACCTGGCGGAGAACCTGAGGGAGAATTCCAGGGAAGACTAATATACTGTCGAACGCTAAGATTTTCCAATTCCTGCACATCACATGCCGCATAATCGGGCAGCATGCGATGTGCAGGAAGGAAAAACTAACCGTCCGCAAGTATATACTGTCGAACGCTAAGATTTTCCAATTCCTGCAGATCACATGCCGCATAACCGGGCATCGTGCGATGTGCAGGAAGGAAAAACTAACCGTCCGTGAGTATATACTGGCGAATGCTAAGATTTTCCAATTCCTGCAGATCACATGCCGCATAACCGGGCAGCATGCGATGTGCAGGAAGGAAAAACTAACCGTCCGCAAGTATATACTGTCGAACGCTAAGATTTTCCAATTCCTGCAGATCACATGCCGCATAACCGGGCATCGTGCGATGTGCAGGAAGGAAAAACTAACCGTCCGTGAGTGTAACGAAGCCGGAGGTGTGCGGCAGTCTGGTGAGTTGGCAGCATTTTTGCGGGAAATGAGCGGCAGGCGCAGACCTGCGGGAAAGGACTGAGCAGGAATGGAAGCGGAAAAGGACATATATATATTGGCTATCGAGAGTTCCTGCGACGAGACAGCGGCCTCGGTGGTGAAAAACGGCAGAGAAGTGTTATCCAACGTGATTTCCACGCAGATAGCACTTCATACTTTGTACGGGGGCGTGGTGCCGGAGATCGCCTCCCGCAAACATATCGAGAAGATCAACCAGGTAATCGAGGCGGCGCTGCGTGAGGCGGGGCAGGAACTGCGCCGGATGGACGCCATCGCCGTGACCTATGGACCGGGCCTGGTGGGAGCGCTTCTGGTGGGAGTGTCGGCGGCCAAGGCCCTCAGCTTTGCCACGGGGATTCCCCTGATCGGTGTACACCATATTGAGGGGCACATCAGCGCCAACTATATTGAGCATGCGGAGCTTAAGCCGCCCTATATATGCCTGGTGGTGTCCGGCGGACATTCCCATCTGGCGGTGGTGAAGGACTACGGCGAGTATGAGATCATCGGGCAGACCAGGGATGACGCGGCGGGGGAGGCTTTTGACAAGGTGGCCCGTGCCATTGGCCTGGGCTATCCCGGCGGCCCCAAGATTGACAAGGTTTCCAGGGAGGGCAATCCCGACGCCATTCTCTTCCCCCGGGCGAAGCTGGCTGACAACGCCTATGATTTCAGCTTCAGCGGTCTTAAGTCGGCGGTGCTGAACTATCTGAACGGCTGCCGGATGAAGGGGGAGGAAATCTGTCAGGCGGATGTGGCGGCATCCTTCCAGAAGGCGGTGGTGGAGGTGTTGGTGGAGCACTCCATACACGCGGTGAAGGAGTACGGCTATGACCGGTTTGCCATTGCGGGGGGGGTGGCATCCAACTCTTCCCTGCGGCAGGCCATGAGCGAGGCTTGCAAAAAAAATAATATCCGTTTTTACTATCCCAGCCCTGTCTACTGTACGGATAATGCCGCCATGATCGGCGTGGCAGGGTATTATGAATACAGGAAGGGCGTGCGCAGCGGGCTGGACCTGAACGCTGTGCCCAACCTGAGATTGGGGACAAGGGGATTCTAATCCTTTTTGATCTGGATCATGTGTTTACGGCAGACAGCCACGGAACGAATGCAGGTGTTGACGGGATTTGTGTTATACCTGTAGTAAACGGTCCGGTTTTGCTTCCCATGCAGCACACAGTGCCCCATAATGCCCCATGTGCCTGCGTGGGAATTGAATTGGATAATCTTGACGTTTGTCAGAATAGGAATGTGAATTCTGGCCCGGGTCGATCAGTCAAAGCGGGTGCAGGAGGCGGAACATAGTCTCTCGGAATCTTTTGGCGGAAAATGGTGGCTTTTGATTCGTATGATCCG
>CAMWSA010000449.1 GCA_947176785.1 uncultured Lachnospiraceae bacterium | reverse complement strand
TATGAACGGCAGTCGCGGGAGAAAGGGCACACCTTTGACCAGAGGAAGGAATACCGCCTCCAGAAAGAAAAACCAGTACTGGATGCTTTCTGGACATGGGTCTCATCGCAGGCACCCAAAAAGGGAACCCGCTTTGAGAAGGCGGTGAACTATGCCCAGAACCATAAGGAGCAGTTCATGACATACCTGGAAGATGGCAGGTGCAGTTTTTCCAACAACCTTTCCGAGAATTCGATCCGTCCGTTTACAGTGGGACGCAAAAACTGGCTGTTCAGTGACACCCCTAAAGGGGCTGAGGCGAGCGCAACCGTATACACTATGGTTGAGATGGCCAGGGCACATGGCCTGAATATCTATAAATATCTGAAATACCTGCTGGAGCGTCTGCCCGGTACAAAAATGACTGACAGTGCCCTGTCAAAGCTGGCACCCTGGGATCAGGATGTCATCGCCAGTTGCTCCGGTGCAATGTAGAAACAGCGCTTGCATCCGACAAATAAAGTAGAGTAAAACGCTAGCAGTTCTTGTTACCATTATACAGGAACTGCTAGATTTTTGATATCCGCTATTTTATTAAGCGGTTACTGAAAAACAGGCAGGGAAATGTTAACCGGAAACAAAGACGGGATTGTGCTGTGTGGCAGGTGTTAGATTGAGATGCTGTGCTTAAACAGCAGGGAGAGCTTTGAGAACTTTGACGGGGAGCGGTGGATCCTGCCGGAGGACTGAGAAGAAATAGGACAGGAACTGTCTTTCACCCTACCTTTTTTGTGTGTTTTGTGGTATGATAGCAGTATGCTTGAAAGGACGGTGGCAAGGTGGAAATACTGAGAAAAATAGACCTTTTCCAGAAAGAGATCAATGCGCTGCGCCCGATGGAGGGCGAAATGCTGGGACAGATACAGGATTATTACCGGGTGGGGCTGACGTGGACGTCCAACGCTCTGGAGGGGAACTCCCTGACGGAGAGTGAGACAAAGGTACTCCTGGAGGATGGACTGACAGTAGGCGGGAAACCGCTCCGGGATGTGTTCGAGGCGGTGGACCATGCGAAAGCCTACGATTTTATGTTTTCTGTGTTACAGAACCGGCGCATCGATGAGCAGACGGTTCTGAAGATGCATGGGCTGTTCTATCAGAACATCGAGCCGGAGCACGCCGGGCGTTTCCGGGATGTCCGGGTGCTGATCACGGGATCGCAGTATCCCGTGGCTGCTCCGGAGAAGGTACAAAAAGAGATGGACGGGCTGTTTGCCTGGGTACAGAA
This sequence comes from uncultured Lachnospiraceae bacterium, assembly GCA_947176785.1. GTDB lineage: Bacteria > Bacillota > Clostridia > Lachnospirales > Lachnospiraceae > Acetatifactor. The sequence goes on along the minus strand of CAMWSA010000449.1, from coordinate 2,299 downwards.
GGAGAGGGACGCCTACCATCCTGTGGAATTTGCCGCCCAGCTCCACAAGCGGTTTGTGTTCATCCACCCGTTCAAGGACGGGAACGGCAGGATAGCAAGGCTCCTTATGAACTTGGCGCTGATCCAGGACGGATACCTGCCTGCGGTTGTGCCGCCTATCCTGCGGGGGGATTATGTGGTCCTGCTGGAGCGGGCACACAGGGATGACGGGGATTTCATGGAATTCATTGCGGAACGGGAGTTTGAGTCCCAGAAAGAGATGCTGCGGCTGTTCCAGGTCCCGTTCCCCAGGGAGGGGCAGGAAAGCGTCCAGTCCCCCACATTACAGTAAGACCATGAACAGAAAAAAGAAATTTTGAGGCGGCAGAGCGCCGGATGCAGAGATGTGTCCGGTGTTTTTTGTGCCCATTTAAACAGGAGGGGACTGCGGACGGCAGGCTTTCCCCTCATCACTGATTGGAGGTGCCTATTTGAAAAGAACAGGAAATGTCCCTGCCGGGACAAGTGCATCAACAGATGCAGATGCTTCTACCAGAACACCGGAGGATGTGCATATCCAGGAATTCCTTGATATGATTGTACTCTCCGTCATCAAGTATGAAACAGACCACTTTATCTGCGGCAACACGTTCCGCTGTGTGTGGGCGCTGCGGGAATACCCCACGGCGACCGATGAGCAGGCCATCCTCTCCCACCTTGGGGAGAAGGACGGCGTGACCCTGCGCATCTACACCCGCCATGTGACACCGGTGGAGGAACGGAAGATCATCAGCAACGCAGCCAACAAGATCCGCATGGACCGGGGCAATACGAACGACCTGCAGACAACCGTGCTGGCGGAGAGCAACCTGCAGGACGTGGCGGCCATCGTGACGCAGATGCACCGAAACGCACATCTCTTGGCTTTCTGGCAATCTTGTGATTGTGATTTTTAAGGGCCGAGGTAATATATAGGCACAGATAGAAAGGGGGTCTGTTTATATGCGATTGTTCTGGAATAAGCAGGATTGCTATTGACAAAGGAACAGTAAATGGAGTATATTGAGTATAGGTTAGCGGTTACTAACATAAAGTAGCCGCATTTCTTAAGGCGTAGGTTAGCTAATGCTAACCGTGTTGGCAGTGGAAGAGGCGGATATGAGGAATCCTTCTGGGAAGAGAGGGGGGACAGGGCAGCGGTACCGGTGTCCCACAGACAGGCCGCCGTGGGGATTGTTGATCCGGCTTACTGAGTGGAAAATGGGAGGATAAGCTGATGGCAGGGACAATACAGACAAAACGGGAAAGGGAAAAAGCAATGGTATCCGAGATGATAGCCCTGTACTGCAGGAAGCAGCACAGGGCAGGAAGCGGTCTCTGCCCGGGCTGTGCTGCCCTGAATACATATGCGAGGGAGCGCAGCGACAAGTGCCCGTTTATGGAAACGAAAACCTTTTGCTCCAACTGTAAGGTACATTGTTATAGGCCGGAAATGCGGAAGAAGATTCGAGAGGTCATGCGTTTTGCAGGCCCACGGATGATATTTCATCATCCTGTGGCTGCGATGCGTCATGTCCTGGAAACAAAAAATGAAAAAAGAGGATTGGAGAATTGTGATGAAGCTTAAAAAAATTTTGCTTGTGATAGTAGGCTGTACAGGTGTGGCGCTCGGGGCTTTGGGGGTGGTTCTTCCGATTCTTCCCACAGTCCCCTTTCTTCTGCTTGCGGCATTCTGCTTTGCCAGAAGCTCGGAACGCCTGCATAACTGGTTTACCGGGACCAAGCTGTACAAGAACAATCTGGAAAGCTATGTAAAGGGAAAGGGCATGACACGGAAAACCAAAGTAAAGATTATGGTTACGGTAACTGTGCTGATGACGATTGGATTTATCATGATGGATCAGGTTCCGGTGGGGAGGGTGGTCCTTGCCTGCGTATGGCTGTTTCATATTCTCTACTTCGTGTTTGGGGTTAAGACCATTAAGGTGGGACGCGGCGAGGTGTGAAGCTGCTGACAGAGGTTCTGTATCATGCCGGAGGGCCGGGCGCTTTTTTCCCTATCTTTTTGTGACGTTTTATGGTATGATATCCGTGTATACGAAGGGATGGCACCAGGCGGAGCCCCCTCTTCGCTGATGAAAGCATCCCTCTCCGCAAGGGCACTGGCATGAAGAGACGGGACAAGAAAATTAGAAGGTGTAAGCAGGATGGAAAAAATCAATCGCGAGGATATGCTTGAACTGACCAGACGCATGACATTGAAACGGAATTGCTTCAGCAGAATCGCCGGGGCATACATGGATGAAGAGGGATTTGTGGA
>CAMWSA010000448.1 GCA_947176785.1 uncultured Lachnospiraceae bacterium | reverse complement strand
TTTTGGGGATACGGTGGTCATGGGGGTTGACAGCGAAGGGGAGGACTCAGTGGTGATGGGCGAGATGCTATCTGCACCTGACATAAAGCCTTACCTGCGCCGTATCAGCAACAATGAGAAGATTCTCCTGGACAAGTCAACCTTCCACATTGGGAAGGAGAGAAGCTATGTGGATTACTGCATCAGCGGTAATGCTACCATCAGCCGCAGCCATGCCGACATCATCGACAGAAACGGGCGGTTCTTCATCGTGGATAACAACTCTACCAACCACACTTATGTAAATGATGAGATGATTCCCAGCAATAAGGAAATTCCGTTATCCCATGGCACCAAGATCCGGCTGTCCAATGAAGAATTTGTATTTATGACATTTTGAGAGGTAAGTGATGAGGTTTATGGTTTCTGCCAGCACGGATGCAGGTACTGTCAAAACCACCAATCAGGACAGCGTGAGCGTGCAGCTGCTGGAGCGAGACGGAAAGCAGATGGTCTTTGCCATACTCTGTGATGGCATGGGCGGACTGCAGAAGGGTGAACTGGCCAGTGCCAGTGTTATACACGCTTTCCGAAGCTGGTGCAGCCAACGCCTGGCAGCATTACTGAAAAATGGGTTGCAGGACGGGGATATCCGGCGGGAATGGACACAGGTCATTACAGATTGTAACAAAAAGATCAAAACATATGGAAGGGAAAACGGTGTGCGTCTGGGAACCACAGCCACGGTTCTGCTATTGACGCAGCAGCGGTATTATGTGGCGAATGTGGGAGATTCCCGGGTTTATGAACTGCAGACGCAGGTGGTGCAGATTACCAGGGACCAGACCATGGTGGCCCGGGAGATCGAGATGGGGCTTCTGGCTCCGGAGCAGGCGGAGACAGACCCCCGCAGGAGCGTGCTGCTGCAATGCATAGGCGCTTCAGAGGAAGTATATGCAGATTTTTTCTATGGCACGACACTTGGCAATACCGTCTATATGCTTTGCAGTGACGGCTTCCGGCATAAGATCACACCTGAGGAGATGTTGGCCTATCTGGAGCCATATCGTATGAGTAGTCCGGAAAATATGCTGCGGAATGAACAGGCATTGATCCGGTTGATAAAGGAGCGCAATGAGCGTGATAACATTACAGTGGCTACAATCAGGACCTATGAGTGATGTCCTGAAGTATGGCGGAGAATATTGTACAATAGGAAATGTCATGTCGCAGATGGTACAAGTGTGGGGTAAGGCAGCGTCAGCGGCTATATTGGGCCTCTGTTTCATTTTGTTGTTGATATGTGTTATAGGGAAACTGCGAAAGCGCAAAGGCGCTTGGAGGGTGCAACCGAATATGGCCGGTTATGCCACAAACCAGGATTTGTCGGCGGAGGCTGTGCAGGCAGGGCTGTCGTTAAACATATTGACAGACATTGTCTATTGCGAGAGTGAGGAGATTATTCCAATCCCTTATATTGAAATAAAATACTTTTAGAAAGAAGTGACAGGAATGTTCGGTTTATCGGAGAGTGAATTGTTTTTCTATGGCGGCATCGCAATGATGGCAGCGGCGGGAATACTGGTGGTGCTGTGCATCGTGATCTTCACATGCACCGGCAGGCGGATAAAGAAGAAGCTGGAGCAAGAATATGGAAAACCTCAGAGGTAGTATCCGACAAAATCAGTAGGAGAAAGTGTAGGGGAGCAGAAGAAAATGCCACAGGTAATTGCAGGAATATACGAGTTAGAGAAGAAAATCGGAGCCGGTGGCGGCGGAGTGGTATATTTGGGGAGGCATATACGTCTGGATAAACCGGTGGTACTCAAGGCGGATAAACGGACATTGAGCATCGGTACAGAAACGCTGCGGCGGGAAGTGGACCTGTTAAAGGGGCTGAGTCACACCTATATTCCGCAGGTCTATGATTTTGTCCAGGAGGACGGTGTTGTCTACACCGTCATGGACTATATCGAGGGAGAGAGTCTTGACAAACTAATCGCCAAGGGGCAGTTGCCAGGGCAGGCGGAGGTGATCGGATGGGCCTGCCAGTTGCTGGAAGCGCTGGTCTATCTGCACAGCCGTCCTCCCTACGGAATTCTGCATGGGGACATCAAACCGGCCAATATCATGAGGCGTCCTAACGGAGATATGTGCCTGATTGACTTCAACATTGCCCTGGCGCTGGGCGTGGACGGGGCAGTGAAGGTGGGTTTTAGCAGGGGATACGCCTCTCCGGAACACTATGGGGCAGATTACCTGGTGAGCCACCAGTCGGCAGCAGGCGTTAATTCTCAGTTTAAGAACAGCAGTTTTTTTAAGACAAGCAAACGATGGGAAGGGGCAGAAAAGACGTTGCCGGAGGATGGCGGTGATAGCACGCTGGTGTTGGACACAGGGTCTGAGAAAACCCAGGTGTTGGCAACGGGTAATCAAGGGGACGGTTCCGTACCGTCCAAAGGCAGTGTCTCCATGGGTAGTGCCAGTTCAAGTAAAGATTTCGGTGGCAGGGGTATCCTGTTGGATGTGAGATCAGACATTTACAGCCTGGGAGCTACATTATATCATTTGATCTCCGGCAGGAAGCCACCCCAGGATGCCAGGGAGGTGGAACCTCTGGGGAAAGAGATGTGCAGTCCTGCCGTATCCGCCATTTTGCGGAAATCTATGGCACCTCAGCCGGATGACCGTTATCAGACAGCCCGGGAGATGCTGGCGGCATTTCGACAGCTGCATAAGCAGGATAAGAGAGCGATGAAGCACAGACGGCGAATAGGAGCGGCGGCGGCAGTGCTGTTCTGCACTTTTCTGGCAGGCGGAGCCAGTACATTTATCGGGATGAGGCAGTTGGAGCAGCGGCAGAGTGCTCTCACGCTGGCGGAGTATTCCGCCAATGCCCTGGCAGAGGGGGATACAACCACGGCAATCCGCCAGGCGCTACAGGCCATTCCGCAGCCCCGCAGCATACTGGATGCCCCGGTGACTGCCCAGGCACAAAAGGCCCTGACGGATGCCTTGGGCGTCTATGATCTGACGGACGGATATAAGCCGTTGGATTCTATCAAGCTGCCGGGGGCACCTTTTAAAATTGTCCTGTCAACGGAGGGAGCGCGTCTGGCAGTGGTATATGCCTATGAAGCTGCGGTTTATGATCTGGCAACCCAGCAGCGGATAGCGGTATTGCCCGTCCAGAATTCCGCTTTGTCGGACTGTCTCTTTGTGAATGAGAACAGTATTGTGTATGCAGGGGCGGATGGTATTTCGGCCTATGATCTGGAGGGGCAGAGAGTAAACTGGACAAGGGAGGTGGCCACCACGCTGGCCCTGTCCGGAGATGGGCAGGTGGTGGCGGCTGTGGACAGGGATTCTCAGCGTGTGTTATTTTACCGAACCTCGGACGGTGCCAAGCTGGCGGAGCGTGATTTTGAGGGTCAGCATCTGCAGGTGCCAGTGAATGATATTTTCGCGGATGCAGGAGACGATATTTTTACCCTGAACGCTGATGGAAGTATGTTGGCGGTCAGTTTCCATAACGGGGGGCTGAGCATTATGGATATTGACGATCCAGAGGGGGATCTGATCCTGTTTGAAG
>CAMWSA010000447.1 GCA_947176785.1 uncultured Lachnospiraceae bacterium | reverse complement strand
ATATTGCGTGGGGGCTGCCGGGGGCGGACGGGAGGTCAATACAATCCGCGGCAGCCGTTGCACAGGCGGACGGCTTTATAGCTTCCACGGCAAAAGGGTATGATACAGCCGTCGCGGAGCGCGGCATGAGCCTGTCCGGCGGACAAAGGCAGAGGATTTCCATAGCAAGGGCTGTTTTGAAACCTGCTGAAATTTTTATTTTTGACGATTCCACCAGTGCCCTTGATCTGAAAACCGAAGCTGATTTGTACGGGGCGTTACGTAAATCGCACCCTGACAGTACGAAGCTCATCATTGCCCAGAGGATCGCATCCGTGCGCGGGGCGGACCGGATCGTTGTCCTGGAAAACGGCAGCATCTCGGCCTGCGGCACACATGAGGAATTGCTGGAATCCTGTCAGGCTTATCAGGATATTTACCATTCCCAAATCGGAGAGGAGGCGGAAAGCGCATGAGTACAAATCAGGGTCAAAAAGCGGCCGAACGCAATATTCCCGGCATGATGAACCGGCATGAGCGATTTGCGGAGGCGGAGCATGCCGAAGATCCCGGGGCGACGGCCAGACGTATTGTCACTTACTTTATGCGTGAAAAAACGCTGGTGACAGGTATGCTGACAATTGTTATATTTGGTACAGTATGCGGCATTTACGCGCCCAGCCTGCAAAGCCGTGCCGTTGACATGATTGCCGGAGAAAGCCCGGGCGTCCTTTCCCGTACACTGCTGCTCATGCTTATGGTCTATCTGCTTTACAGCGCTTGCGGACTGCTGCAGGGAATATGCAGCGCGCGGCTCAGTCAGAATGTGGTGAAACGGATGCGTGAGGAATTGTTTGGAAAGATCATGGAACTGCCGGTGCGCTATCTCGATACCCATTCCCACGGCGATGTGATGAGCCGGATGACCAATGATATTGAGAATATCTCCACTACGGTTTCACAATCCCTGCCCTCGCTGTTTTCCGGTGTGCTTACGATAATCGGTACTGCGGCAATTATGCTGTGGTACTGCTGGCAGCTGGCCCTGCTCAGCCTTGTTACGGTACTGCTGACGGTTCTGGCCACCAAGCTTCTTTCAGGAAGAGTGCGCAGGTTTTCCCGCCGGCGTCAGACGCTGCTGGGACAGTTAAACGGAATTGTGGAAGAAATGGTTTCCGGATACCGCACTGTTGTGGCATATAACCATCAGGGCATCACGGCGGAGAATTTCTGCCGCACGGCGGATTCCCTCACAAATGCCGGGATCAAAACGGATATTTTCAGCGGCGTTATGGGGCCGGTCATGAACTGTATCGGCAATATCGGCTTTGTCATCATTGCCGCTTTTGGCGGATATTTTTCCGTGAATGGCCTGATCTCGGTGGGCGTGATTTCCGCTTTCATTGTCTATGCGAAACAGTTCAGCCGTCCCATCAATGAGATTGCGCAGATTTACGGGCAGCTCCAGACAGCCGTTGCCGGCGCGGAGCGGGTTTTCGCCGTACTGGACGAAGAGGAGGAGGACAAAAGCGGCACGGCGCTTGCGATAGAGGACGGGGCGTCTGTCACATTTGAAAATGTATGCTTCTCTTATGAAGCGGATACCCCTGTGATCAGGAATTTTACGCTTTCTGTCCCAACCGGCAGAAAAGTGGCGCTGGTGGGTGCCACCGGGAGCGGGAAGACCACCGTTGCAAATCTGCTCATGCGGTTTTATGACATAGAAAGCGGGGAGATCCGCATAAACGGACAGAATATACGAGACGTGGCAAGGGGCAGTTTACGGCAGAGCGTGGCTATTGTTTTGCAGGATACGGTTTTGTTTTCCGATACCGTCCGCAGCAATCTGAAATACGGAAACGACGGGGCTACAGAGCAACAGCTTGCGGCAGCGGCAGAAATGAGCCGGTGCCGGGAAATGATCGAGCTTCTCCCCCGGGGATATGACACGGCGCTGACCGGCTCCGGTGCCAATATCAGCCAGGGACAGCGGCAGCTGCTGGCAATTGCCCGGGCCTTTGTAGCCGATCCGAAAATCCTGATCCTGGATGAGGCCACATCCAACGTGGATACCCGCACTGAAAAAGCGATACAGGACGCCATGCAGCGCATTATGCAGGGACGCACCAGCATTGTGATCGCGCATCGTCTGTCTACAATAAGGGATTCCGACATTATCGTTGTTATGGACCGCGGCGGGATCGTGGAGAGCGGCGGCCATGAGGAACTGCTTGCGAAAAAGGGTAAATACTATGAATTGTACATGACCCAGTATGCAGGGTTTGCGACATAATACTTTTGTATTTTCATATGAGAGTATTTACTTTAGAAAATAAAGATGTTACAATGCCTATAAAAATGAGGCGGCAGATTAGTGAAAAAGGATTGCTGTTGATCCGGAGAGAGGGACGTATCTGCGGGCAGGGGGATTTCCATGGGAAAAAAAGTGAGAAAAGCGATATTTGTTTTATTGTTCCTGACACTGGGCGTTTCCACCGCTTACTTGACATATTTGTGCTTTTTCGCGTCGGCCCCCCAGGAGCTTTCCGGGGAGTGGATTTGTGATCTGGATATGACAGGGCAGGCCGCCGCCACGGCAGCCCTCTGGCTGCAGGACATGGAAGCCGTCTCTGTCTCCCTTGAGGACATGGAGTCCTATATGCGGGAGTTGACCGTCCAGATTCATCTGACTATAGAGCCAACAAGCCATTTGGAGGGAAATTTCTATTGCAATGTCCTGCCGGAAAGCTATGATGCTTGCAGGCAGGCGGCCTATGAGGCGTTTGCCATGGCATTCAGGGAGCTTTTGGCCGAGCGGCTTCACATGGCAGGCTACATGGGCAGCACAGAGGCAGAAGCCGTCGAAGCCCTTGTGGCCGAGACTTTCGGAATGTCCACGGTGTCCTATTTAATGGCGTGCGGCCCTGAACTGCTGCCGGCCCTGGAGGATCTACAGTTCCAATATGACGGCAGAGGCACCTATGACGCTGCGGACGGCATTCTGACCAGACAGTTCGATGCGGGCCGTCCTGTCACCACAAAGGCGGAGAGTTATGTATGGAAGGGCTCCAGCCTGATTTTGCTGGGGGAAGCCGGCTCTGTCCCGTCCGGTTATTTTCCGGACTGCTATCCTATGGTATACGCTTTAAAACAGCCCCAAAATCAATTAGTGGGAGGGAGATCCAATGAAGGCAATTTTACAGAAAGCAAGCTTCCTGATCCTGTTTGTGGTCCTGACAGGCTCCGTCCCGCCTGTCAGGGCGGATGCAAGCTTCGAACTCCCCGGTACCTGCCAGGTACAGACGGATTCCGGTGCCACATGCACTGCAAAAACCCTGGATTATGGATACGAGTATAACACGTACCTTTCCCTGCGGGACATAGCCATGCTCCTTAGGGGGACGGACAAGGCTTTTTCCCTGGAAATCACGAAAAATGCTGTCTCCCTGAACCTGGGAAACGACTATACGCCGGTGGGGGTGGAAAATGCCCTCTGGGAGAACAGCGATAACCCGGACATTTCCCTGCGGCGAAACGAATTCAAGGTAAACGGACAGACCGTATTTTATTATACCCTGATTATGAGGCTGCCC
>CAMWSA010000446.1 GCA_947176785.1 uncultured Lachnospiraceae bacterium | reverse complement strand
TATGAGCATTTTACAGACTATCGACCTGAAAAAGTATTACGGCACAGAGCCGAACATTACCCGCGCCCTTGACGGCGTGAACTTCTCCGTAGACGAGGGCGAATTTGTGGCCGTTGTGGGAACCTCCGGCAGCGGCAAGTCTACCCTGCTTCACATGATGGGCGGGCTGGACACTCCCACCAGCGGAACCGTGATTGTCCGTGGCGAAGAACTGGCAAAGAAGAACGACGAACAGCTCACCATCTTCCGCCGCCGCAACATCGGCTTTATCTTCCAGAACTATAACCTTGTTCCGATCCTGAATGTGTATGAGAACATTGTCCTGCCAGTGGAGCTGGACGGGGACACGGTGGATAAAAAGTTTTTGAATGAGATTGTTCATCTGCTGGGGCTTGAAGATAAACTGAAAAATATGCCAAATAATCTATCTGGCGGTCAGCAACAGCGAGTAGCGATTGCTCGTGCCTTGATTACCAAACCGGCTATCGTGTTGGCCGACGAACCGACCGGCAACCTTGACAGCAAGACCAGCGCCGAGGTGCTGGGGCTAATCAAACGCACCAGTGCAGAGTTCCGGCAAACCGTAGTGATGATTACACACAACAACGACATTGCCCGCCTTGCAGATCGGATTATCCGCATTGAGGACGGCAAGATTGTGGAATAAGGAGGTGGCAGACTATGACATGGCCTTTTGAGAATGATACAAGTGCCATTGTAAAAAAATTGGCAGGTAGGAGTATGCAAGCGGATAAGAGAAACAAGGCATTTCTGCTTTTGACAATCGCCATCTCTGTCTGTATGGTTTTTTCGATTCTCCTAATATCAACAGGTACACAAGAGAAATTCAAGAACACACAGAGGAATAAAGCGCAGATTGGCATTTTGGGAGTTACGGACGAACAAACGGCTCAGCTGCGTCAAAACGAAAATATTACATGGGTTGGCGAATATTCCGCTCTAGGTGTGTTTTATGTTGAAAATAAAACAATCACTGTTGCTTATGGAGATGAAGATTATTTTTTACATCAGGAAGAAAAAACTTTTCAGGGAAGTGTGCCGCAGAAAGCGGATGAGATTATGCTCCCCCAGAACTACCTTGATTTTTTAGGAAAATCCTATCAGGCTGGCGATACAATTTCTATTGACCTGACTGGAACAGGACAGAAAGCAGAATATACACTTTCAGGTGTTTTGAATAATACGAAAGAAAGCAACGGATATTTTATTTATGTTAGTAAAGAGCTTGCGCAAGATTTGGCAAAAGATTCTTTTCAGGTTACAGCATATACGTGGTTGAATACAGACGCCATAAGCTCCACGGCTATTCTTGATTTTGCCGGCAAAGCAATACAAAATACAGGCATTGTCGAGGAACAGGTAATGCTTACAGAATATTCTGCTGTTATGTCGGGTGTGATAACATCGGGTATTCCGATTCCAGTACCACTACTGGCGGCGTTGACGGCTATTTTGGCGGCAACGATTGTCTATGGTGTTTTTTACACAAAGATTGTAAAAAATGTTCAGATGTTTGGGCAACTGCGAACAGTTGGCATGACAAAAAGACAGATTAAACGGATGGCAAGTAAAGAGGGACGTTTATATGCCTTAGCTGGTATTCCTTTGGGGCTTGTCATTGGTGTACTGATTGGATTTATTGGCTGTCCTGATGGATTCCGGCTAAAAACAACAGTTATTTATGCTGTACTGATTGCCGCAGTAGCCTTTGTAACAGTGAATATTGCCATTTTTAAGCCTGTCCGAGTAGCAATGAATACTTCCCCGGTAGAGGGTGCTAAATACCTTGCGTATGCTGGAAAGGCAAAAAGCAGCTCAAAACTGCATCGGAAACTTACGCCGTTTAATCTGGCGAAAATAAATATACAAAGAAACAAACAAAAGGCAGTTCTAACGCTTTTAATGCTTGGAGTAAGCGGGGCTCTTTTACTGGTTACTTCTACGGTTGCTGGTTCTATTGATCCGGCAAAACAGGCAAGTTTCAAATATTATCCTGCCGGTAACATTCTTATACAAATAAGAAATACAGTGGGCAGCTCTTTCGATAACGAAGCGGAGCCATACGGAAGCGCAAAATTGCAACTGGAAGAAAATCCACTTGAAGATCAGGCATTGATGCAGGAATTAGAAAAGGTAGATGGGATAGAAAAAATTACCACTTTTGACAGCGTTTATATGACAGCTACTTTTTCGGGCGGAAGTGGTTCTATCACGAGCATTTCAGACTTCTTTCCAACCTTAAATCGGGAACAGACAGAAGAAAAGCAGGTGGTGTTATCCTCTGGAACAGCAGATTACAACGATATGGTTGAGAAAAATGGAATATTGGTTGCAGAAGATATAGCACAAGTTGGAGATACTTTGAAGATTGAGGGCAGAGCTTTTGATGGTAGTACCTTTGATGTGGAAGCCGTTGTTGTAGGCACATACAATAGGTCTGATTTAATGGAGGATAGCCCGGTTGTTCCCGGAAGCCCCTACTTCATTATGACTTATGACACAGCAAAGAAAATGACAGGTATAACGGAACAGACGGGTATTCTGGCAGTTAAAAATTCAGAGGGACATTTTGATGAAGTTTTGACCGCAGTTCAGGAGATTGCGGATAAAAATGGAAAAATAGAAGTAAATACGATTGAACAAACGATTAAAAATATTCAGCATCAATACAGCGCATCTATAAATGCTCTGTATATGACTTCTACTATTCTGTTCGTCTTTGGAAGTATCAGCCTTATGAATATGCTTATGGTTGATTTTCAGAATAGAAAGCGTGAATTCGGTTTGCTTGAAGCTGTTGGAACAACACGGCAACAGTTGAAAGCAATGCTGGATAGGGAGATAGGAATTTACCTCGGAGGTTCGTTGGTAATAGCTCTTGTATTTGGAAGCATTTTAAGTGTAATTGTTTGTAGACGATTGGATACGGTGAACCATTGCATTACGTTGGTATTGCCGTGGCTGTTTCTACTGGCGTTAGTCGTTGTTTTAGCAATTATATATTTGATTTTCACTGCATACGCAAAATCCGAGTTGAAGAAAACAAGCATCTTGTCTGCCATTAGGGAGGAATGATCTTTTGTATAGACATCACTTAAAAGGTAGTTAATTTCAAAATAATATCACTCTGCTGATACAGCCAGTCCGTAAATTCTTTCGGGCTGGCTGTTCCTGTTTTTACAGCCTTTTTTCTCTGCAATGCTTCTTTCTTAAAGGCAGCAAAGGAAACCTGTATTTTTTCCAGACGGTCAGCCGGAAAGCCTGCGATATTTTTTACCCGGTTTATTTTATTGCGCCAGTTCTGGCATTCATTTTTATAAAGCAGGTCATAGTTATTTTCTCTTGCCCTCTCGTCAAATTCCCGCTTGTTTTGAAGCGCCTGTGCTTTGCGGCACTTGTCGCTGCACAGCTCATACCGCTGGCTCTTTGCCAGAAAATATTTCCCACAGACCTTGCACTGCCGGAAGCAAAGCCCCCAGTCATTCAGCCGGTTCAGATAATAGGTAATCAACGGGTAGAGGGACGCATAGGCAGACACACATTCTTCTGTACGC
>CAMWSA010000445.1 GCA_947176785.1 uncultured Lachnospiraceae bacterium | reverse complement strand
CACCACGGCCTCCCCAGTCCCGCCCATTGAGTATAGCTTAAGCGCCTCATCCACGGCTATCTTAAAATGGTTCGGTGACTGGAATGTCACGATCTGCCCATACAGTTTTCCGTTATCAAAAAGCCTGTTTGTCCGGGAGAACGCCTGTATCAGGTCATGCGGCCCGAACGGCTGCCTATCTATGAAAAGAGTGGAAAGGCACGGCGCGTCAAACCCTGTAAGCAATCTGTCCACCACAATGACAATATCAAGCTGCTGGTCACGGCTCTTGTACTTTCCTTCCTTTCTCGCCAGCCTCCTGTTAAGGTTTTTATTGTACGACTGAATCTGCCCCTTACCAAAATGTGTACCAAACATCCCATTGTAATCCCGCAGGGACTGTAACATTTTCTCCTGGTTGACAGTGGAGCCTTCCTCATCCTCCGTCACGGAATATGTGATTGCAAATTTTGGAAAGTCTGGCAGCGCCGCTTTTGTCTCCTCACTGATTTTGACGCTTGCCCTGCCTGCCTTTACATCCGTGAGTAATTCATAGTACCTCTGCGCCATCTGGATGGAACTTGCTGTCAATATCGCTTCATATGTTTTTCCCCTGCCGTTTTTAAATCCGAATTTATTGGCGGATTTGTTCAGGATGACATCAAGCACTTGCAGCATATGGCGGTCCTCTTTATAAACCTCCAGATCTTCATTCGCATCATTCCTCTCAATGCCGGCTCCTGCCAGATGCTCTACTTGGAAACCAAGCACGGCGCGGTCGTGGATTGCCTCTTTTATTGTGTAAGGATGGAGGCATTCCCCATATAATTTCTCGGTCGTCCTGGGCAGATCGCCCATCTTTGGGTAAGGGTTTTTGTCAAAACGCGGCGTCCCCGTAAAGCCGTACCACAGCGAATTGGAGAAAAACTTCTCAAGCTCCCTCTTCGCCTGTGGGGAGACAGCCCTGTGGCATTCATCTACTACAAACGCAATTTTAAGCCCTTTGATCTTCTTATACCGTGCAGTCTCTTCCTTTCCTGCCAGCCGTTTGTTTATCAGCCTCTGCAGCTTCTGTATCGTTGTGACGATTGCCTGCCGCTTCCCATCCACCAGCCTCTGGCTGAGACCGGTGACATTGTCTGTTTCGTCAACGTCAATCGTGTCATTGAAAGCATAAGACTGAAAGTCCATGGTAGTCTGTGTGTCAAGGTCTTTCCTGTCGATTAGGAACACCGTCTTCTCGATGGAAGGAATATCCATAAGCAGATTCCGCGTCACTTTGTAGGACGTCATTGTTTTGCCGGAGCCGGTCGTATGCCACACAAATCCGGAAACACCCCGTTTGGAAGCCTCACGGATAGCTTCGATAGCGTGTATCTGGTATGGGCGCAACAGTACAAGTTTCTTCTTGTCCTTATCCAGCACCGTGTATTTTGATACCATCTCATGGGCCTCTGGAATCTTCAGCACTGCCCTCGCAAAATCAAGGTAATTTGCGACCGGCTTGTTTTCCGTATCAAGCCAGTTGCTCATGAACTGCGGCTTTAAGTCTGGCGCATCTGCAGCGGCAAAATACCTCGTATCACTGGCATTGCTGACCACAAACATCTGCACTGCTGAGAATATGCCATGAAACTTGCCCTCACCGATATATTTCTTAATCTGCCGGAATCCCTCATTGAAGGAGTGCTCACGGTTTTTCAGCTCTATATGTATCATAGGCAGCCCGTTAATGAGCAGGGTGACATCAAACCGCCTGTCCCGCTCATCGGCGGCATCATCGCCGTCTTCGCGGAATGCCCTGTATTGGTTGATCACCTCGTACACGCTCGTGCCGCCTGCAATATGCTCCTGATTCACCACCACCAAATGAAGTGTGTCGGTTCCGCGTTGGATATGCACCTGCGCCATTCCGTTCTCTCCGGCAATCCACCGTCCGGCCTCGTAAAATGATGGGAACTGAAGCTGGTTTTTCACCTGTTCAAATTCCGAGTCAGAAAGCGGGACATCATCAAGGCGGGCCTTATTATTCTGCTCCAATATGTAGCGTAGGTTCGCCCACAATTCATCCTCTGTTTTGAGGTCTGGCCTGTAAGTCCACTGTGACTCCCCATTAACCAATTGGTCTATCAATTTCTTTTCAATGCTTGATTCAAGTTCTGCCATTTATCTTCTCCTTACACGAACATATTTCGGAGCATATACTGCTTCATCTTCTTGTATGTCTCTACCTTACGTTGATGAAGGGTGATGAGGTGATCTAATTCCTTGAAATATTGACCCATTTTACGTTGTTCATCCAAATGCGGAAAAAAAATTGGTGTATTCTTTACTTGCTCTATTGTATAATGAGCAATTGTTCCGACGTGTGATATACTCAATAAATACTCTCGAAAAGCAGGTGAAACAAAATACGAATATAAGTAAAATGGATCATGTTTCTCACTTTTTTTAACCCAAATCAAATCAGCGTCTTTTGAATACAAAGGCTCATTATTCGGCACAATATAAGGTGTTCCAATACTTCCACCACCAGTAATAAATATATCCCCTTGCTGAGGTTTCCCTGATATTGCTGACAATTTTTCAAATAACTCTTGCGAAATAAATACCTTATCATTGCTTCTCCCTTTAAATGCAGCCATTACATCACTCGACCTAAAAAAAGGTACGCCTTCTGTTTTCCATTCTTCTTTATGAACTCGAGACGCCGACAATATATCTGTAATCTCCCCCAACTTACGCTGTTCCCAATCTTCCGTAAAATCTTCAAACCTAATTTCTGGAACTTTCGCACCATTTTGGGGAAACATTTTACTGAGCATGTATTTCTTAAAGTCAAGCATTTTCTCGCACTCTTTCTGGTGAAGGGTGATGAGGTGGTCAATATTCTGAAAATACTCGCTAATTTTCTTTTGTTCCTCAATACATGGAAACTTTCCTTCGCATTCTGATATATCTTCTTGACCAATGGTTGTAAATGCGGTTGTCTTGGATCTCATCATAAATTGCATTTTTATCATTCTGTTTCCAAGATTTATTTTCACAAACATGGGATCATATTTTGACTTATCAACTTTCATTCGTATAAGATGATCATCAAATACATATCTTCCTGAATCTAATAAAACATTGGCTTCAGCAATACCTTCTGGTTTTAGAGAACTCCTTGTCATAAAAATATCTCCAACTTCCACATTGCATTTTTGAATGGTTTTCTCATCATACGAACTTGATGCTAAATCTTCTATGTGAATCTTATCAAAAGTATACATATTAATTACATTTATATGTTTTACATTTGAATCTTCTGTTCCAAATTTATTGATAACACCATTTGATAGTTTTTCTGTTATTATTGCACTCAGCTTACACTGTTCCCAATCTTCCGTATATCCATCAAATCTAATTTTTGGTGCTTTCTTCATTATCCGCACCCCCTATTATGTCCATAAAACCATCAAGTTTTTTACGTATACTATCATCAGCCACCGTCATGCCTTTCATCAGAGATAAAAGTTCTTTCTGCGTCCGATTTATATTCTCTCGAGTGTTCCTTAATTCTGTGTTTATTTCTTCGAGATCTGCCACTGCTTCTT
>CAMWSA010000444.1 GCA_947176785.1 uncultured Lachnospiraceae bacterium | reverse complement strand
AATCGCCCTTGCCACCGTCTCTTCATTAAATGCCCACAGATCCTCGATGGAACCTCCGCCCCGGCCCACGATCATCACATCCACCCCCTGCTTCTCCAGGGCCCGGATGCCTCTGACTATACTGGAGGGTGCCTGGTCTCCCTGGACGATGGCGGGATAGAGAAGGATCTGCACATAGGGATTGCGCCGGGTGGCAATCTGTATGATGTCCCTGACTGCCGCGCCGGTATCTGCCGTCACCACTCCCAGGGTACGGATAAACCTGGGGATGGGCTTCTTGTACTCCTGTGCGAACATACCCAGCTCCTGAAGTTCCCTCTTTAGCTGCTCATAGCGCTCATACAGTGCCCCTGCGCCGTCTAAGATAATCTGTCTGGCATAGAGCTGGTATTTTCCGTCCCTCTCATACACGTCCACCATGCCGCCCACAATGACCTGCTGGCCCTCCTGCAGCTGGAAATTCAGCCCTCTCCGGCTGCCGGCAAACATGACACAATTTAATGTACCTTTTTGATCCTTTAACGTAAAATAAATATGTCCAGAGGAATGATACTTGCAATTGCTCACCTCGCCTTTTACAAAGAGAGCCTGCAGCATATAGTCCTGCGTGAACATATTTTTAATATACGCATTGACCTGCGTAACCGTATAAACACTGCGTGCCATCACTGATTCTCCCCCTGCTGAAGGCGCAGGAATTTCGCCAGCACGGCATTGACAAACGCGCCGGAATTGTCCTGGCCATATCTCTTGGCCAGTTCCACCGCCTCATTGATGGCCACGCTGCCTGGCACATCCTGGTCATAGAGGATCTCGTAGGCACCCAGACGCAGCAGCGTCAACTCCACTTTGCCCATACGACTCACGCTCCACCCTTGAGCCTTCTCGTTGATCATCTGGTCGATCCGGGGGAGCTTTTCCTGTATCCGTCCGTATTTTTCTGTAATATAGGCAATATCTCTGTCCTTGGCCGCCAGTCCCTCCTCCTCTGCCGGCAATCTTATCTCATCCAGAAAAAAATCCCTCTGTTGAGGCATCTCCTCCGGCGCATTGAATTCCACACGGAAAAGCAGCCTGAAAATCTGCTCTCTCTGTTCACGTCGTCCCATAAACCTTTCCTCTGCCTGCATATCCGAAGTTTGGTTTAAACAAACTCCTGTTTCGCCTGCGATATTGCGTTAATCAGTATCAGAATGTTCCCATCCGAGTTTTCCCTGCATAACGGGAGTTTGGCCTATACCAAATTCCTGCTGTGCCCCTGTTGTTGCGTCAATCATCAGTTCCCCGCCTAATTCACCTTCACGCCCGCAATCCGGATATTGACATCGGTACAGGTAAGCCCCGTCATATTCTCAATAGCGGACTTCACCTTGGCCTGCACCTTGCTGCAGGTAGCGGGAATGTTGTAGCCGTAGGCCAGCACCACCGCCAGGTCCACTACCACATTGCCCTCCGTCACTTCCACTCTCACATACTTTTTCACCGGCTTTCCGTTGGAGCCCACCGCGGGAGCCACTCCCTCCACCTCGTTGGCCGCCAGTCTGGCAATCGTAGCCACTACGTCGTCCGCAATCTTCACACTGCCCAAATTCTCATCCTCCTGCAATACCACAGTCTTACGATCTATCTCTTTTTCCATATCCTGTTCCTCCATCCTGTGACATTATATACTCACAGCCGGTTAGATTTTCCCTCCCGCACGGCACCTGTTGTCTGATTATACGGCATGCGCCGTGCGGAATCGGAAAATCTCTGCGGTCGCTGGTATATCTCAGTTTATTATATCATTATTTCTTCCCACATTTCATTCATTGTAACACATTCTATTTAATCTCTCAAGTATAAAAACTTTCTTCTTTCCCGCATATCGCAGGCCAAGCCTGCGGTATTGCACCAATCGGTATTTGAAAGTGAAACGTTCAAATCTTCAGACATGCCACCGGCGGCGGCACAAACAATCCATGAGAAGAATGCCCGCTCCCGGCATTCTTCAGTGTGCAACTTAGAATTTCTTAGCCGGCGCACTTTGACAGCATAGAAATCCTTTTCCCATTTACCTCTGCATAACACAGGCCAAGCCCGTATTATTGTGTTAACCGATATTTGGAGGTTCCACATCCAAACGTAGCCATCTAGGAAAACCAGAAGGTGATGGACAGCTGTTTTTCATTGCGGGCATAGTGCAGGGTGCTGCATCCCGGCTCCAAGTAAGAGAACACTTCCTTCTGTTCGATCAGATGCTCCAGCAGCTGACGGTACACGGCCTCCTCCGTGCATTTCAGGGAAATTTCCTGTCTGCCCGCAGAGATGGCGCGGTCAAATGCCTGTTGCAGCGCCTCCTCCTCACAGCCGGACATAAGGCATCCTTCCCGCACATAATAGTTGTCCCGGGTAGCAGTACACTCGGGCAGCGGCACAGCCTGGCTGGGCTCATGGGTGCGGAGCAGCTGCCGGGTAGTCACGCACAGATAGTCATAATTGACCTGGGGAAGCCAGTCCTCCTCTTGAAGAGAGCTTTCCGACTGCCTGTAAGAAGCGTCCCCCCAGGTGGTGTCCATATAGTAGTATTCCCCGTCCAGAAGGAGCAGATTCCAGGCATGGCCCTCTCCCGGCTCCACCTGCCCCTGCACCAGCACACAGGGGATCCCCAGATGATTGAGCAAATACTGGGTGGCCTTGGCATAGCCCTGGCAGACAGAGGCACCGCTTACCAGCACGGAGTACAGGTTCTGACTATCCGGCGCGTCCAGCACATAGTCGGTATTCTGAATCAGAGTCTCATATACATAGCGCGCTTTCTCATAGTCATCCCCGCCGCCCGGAGCCTGGGCCAGCAGCGTCTCCGCCGCCGCCTGAATCTCTTCCCATCTGCGGGCGCACTCCTGGCTGTCGTAGGTGTAGCTGCCCGAAAAGGTAACCTTGACCAGCTTGTCCATCCGACTGTATTTCGTATAACGATATCCGTCCACATAAAAATATTCCGGGTGGTCCGCCAGCACATAACAAAATATCCTGTCAATATCCTCCTCCGTAAGCCCCATCTCCAGACACTCTGCGGATAATTCCTGCTCCTCCCCCAGAGTGGCCAGAATCCGTTGGATATCCCGATACCACTGCCGCCCCGGCTCGTCCAGATACTGATAACAATACTCCCAGGCCAACGGGTCCGTGTAATCCGTCTCCGATTCGGCATCCCGGTCCCCCAGTTCCCGGGACCCAAGCAGAGACTGCCAGGTCAGTACTTTACCCTCCCGGCCCGCCTCCGGTGCCTCTGTGCTGTAATCGTCTGAAACCTCGGAGGACGAAGCCTGGGCCGTCGGCCCCCACAGCTTCTCCAAGTCCATCACCCAGGACGGCATACCGCAGCCCGTCAGGGCCAGCGTTACCGCCAGCGCCGCCATGACGCAACGGGCTACCCTCTTCCCATATCCCATTTTTTTACAGAAACACGTTTCCAGCCTATGCAATCAGATACCATCCTCTCCGAGCCATCTGTATATTCTTCACATACTAACTCCATTCGCCTGCTTCTGCAGCTACTTTTCACCCTAACTCCCATCTGCCCGCTTCAGCGGGCATTCTAATCAGGATGGT
>CAMWSA010000443.1 GCA_947176785.1 uncultured Lachnospiraceae bacterium | reverse complement strand
TCGTCCGCCCATGGACGGAGGCATCACCAAAAGCTGTCTCAGCCAGTGGTGGATGGGAGAATTCCGGTATGTCGTCAACAAATACTGCTGCATGGAGCAGTTTATGATGGAAAAGAAAGCAGAGCTTTTTGGAGACGAGGAAATCCGGCAGAAGATTCTGGAGACCCGGACTCCTGACCGGATCAAGGCGCTTGGCCGCAAAGTCCGGGGATTTGACCAGGCGCTTTGGGACAGGGCCAAATATGCCATTGTCCTCAACGGCAACTGGTGCAAATTCAGCCAGAACAGAAGGCTGCGGGACTTTTTGCTCTCTACGGGCGACAGCATTCTGGCGGAAGCCAGCCCCTATGATACAATCTGGGGAATCGGTCTTTCCGCAGACTCCCCGGACGCAGAGAATCCATTCAAATGGCGTGGTCAGAATCTGTTGGGCTTTGCCTTGATGGAGGTGCGGGAGGAGCTTCGCCGGGTTACACAGAATGAGGGGCTGTGTGATTGGAGCCAGTTAGAGCGCTAGATGACGAGGGGAATGCTTCCACAGTTCATAAAGGGGCTGAAAGAATCCGCCGGCTCATAAATATACATTATCAGGAGGGATATCAATGGGACTTTTTGATCGCTTTAAAAAGAAAACACAGGAGGTTAAAGCATGTCCGCCACAGCAGGCGGATACAGATACCCTGTGCCTGCTGGTCATGGACCGGGTGTTGCAGGACGCCTCCCAGGCTGGCGGGATTGTGGAGCGTGCTTTCGGCTCCGGAGCGCTGGAGAAAATTGACGCTGACAATCCGCCCATAACGCACATGGTGGTGAAGCTGGAGGGTGTGGAATTCTGGTGTTCCTACATGCCATTTCCCGTGCCCCCGGAGGAGATGAAGCTTCCGGGCACATCCCAGTACAGCCTGTTTGACTCGGAGGAATACCAGGCCCTGTGCGGCAGTAAATCCTTCTGGATCATAGCACAGAAAGGCGGCGGGCAATCCCTGGAGGGAAAACGCCGGGTATGCCGCCTGCTCACCGGGCTGGCCGGCGCGCTGTTTCAGCTGGAGGGTGCCATCGGCATCTATGTGAGCGCCGCCGAACTGCTCATCAGCCGTCGGGTGTATGTACAGCATGTGGGCATTCTGGAGAAAAATGCAGGAGACCCCGATTATTTTCCGGCCCCCCTGTGGATTGCCATACGGCAGGGACAGAAGGGGGATAAGCTTTTGATGGGAACATGGGGGCTGCGGCAGTTTGGCTTTCAGGAACTGTGGTTTGCGGATCCCAAATCCGATTGGGCTGAGATTCATGAAAAACTGTATTTGATGTCCATTTTCCAGATTACCGGAAAAGAGTTGTACAAGAATGGGGACACGATTGCATTTACCCCGGGGAATATCACTGTGTTTAAGGAGATGAATGGCGCATTGTTCCTTGTGGGAGGCGATGTCTGACAGACCGGCAAAAAGGCACGGCAATGCGGTCATAGGCACAGCATAGGTTTTGATACGCCGACAAGTCGGCATTTGCCGGGGCTGTGAAAAATCCTTCCTGCGCTTCGTAGAACAGGGAGTTCTGTGATGTTTTTGTTTTACGCACAGGAATCCCGGATTTTTTGCAGCCCCGTATGCACATGATGAAATGCTTTGCGGGCCGGCGCGGCAGAGAAGCAAGCTCTCTTACAGTTTAGGCAGTATCATCATGGCGAAAAGCACCACACCGCCCATGGCATAGAGGCCGTTAATGACCAGGCAGAGTTTCATCAGCGTATTCTGGACTTTTCCCCTGAAATAGGACAGGATGGTGAATAGTCCGCTGAAAATCATGAATATGCAATAGCAGGAGATGGTGATCTCCGCGGCGGGAGATTCCAGCGCCCAGGCGAAGCTGCGAAGATACAGGATAGTCCAGGGGATGGGAATCAGAAGGGTACAGATCGTTGTTAATATTTTCGTTTTCATAGTGTTGTTTCTCCTTATCTGCAATAATAATTGAAATGGAAGAGTGAATTTATTTTTTCTCTGCCCGCCCAAAGCACAGGCAGGATGCTGTCAGGCAGATGACAGTGATCCCTGTAGCCACCGGTATCCAGGGGAAGAGTTCGACCTGAGATGTCTCCAGGATGGTTGCCACTTTCCCGTATTCCGCCACGATGACAAAGAAAGGATAGGACATGGGGTAGACGAACCACAGCTTCGTGTTGATAATAAGTACCGAGGGTACCACGGAGGCAAGTCCCAATCCCACAGAGAACACGGGAGTCTGAATGCAGATGGACAGCAGCCAGAAAAAGGCAAGCATGGGAACTGCAGCCAGGAACATCAGCCCCGCTTCTCTCAGCACGAACAGGGGTGGCAGCATAAAAGGGTAGTCCTGGGTATGGCTGGCGATGGCGGTGCTGACAAAGTACATGCCCACGCTCATCAGCATCTGTGCCCCGGCCAGGGCCAAAAGTACCAGGAATTTCGCCAGACAGAGTCGGGCCGTGGAGACGGGCAGGGCCAGCATTTTCAGGATGCCGTGGTTACTCCGTTCGGTCTGGGTGAGAAGCACTGTCCCTACGATCATGCTGGCAGGGAATATGAACCAGGCCATGGCCATGAAGCCCTGAATCAGAAAATTGTGTTCCGGTGAAATGCCCTCTGCCTGCATGCCGAAATTCAAATGGGCATTTAATATGGATGGTATCCACAGGATGATGACTGCTGCAAGCAGGATCCAAAGAATGCCGGATCTGCGTGTTTTCCGGAATTCAACTCTGACAAGAGAAAGGAAATGCATGCTTCCTCCTGTCTGCCTGCCCGAGCCGGTATTTATGTCAAAATTATTATCATTTCTTTTCATGCTAACCACCTCCTTATTTTCAAAAATATACTCTCCGCAACGCACAGCCCCAGGCTCTCCAGGGCAGCGGCGATGGCAAACCCCCCGGCGGTTTCCTTTTGCATGCCTGCCAGGATCCGGAAAGGCATGGCATAGGGAAACAGGGACAGCAGGAAATTGTCCTCGGGGAGCATGGTGGCTGTGAAGATGCAGATCACGCCGATGCCCAGAGAGATCCACATATTTTTGCAGGCGCATGCCAGCAGCAGGGAGAGCAGGGCGGCGGGCAGGAGCAGAAGCAGGGAAAAGCCCATATTGTACGCCAACTCTGTCAGGGCCTTAGGGGAGAATGTAAACCAGTGCCAGCAGCAAAAGCCCAAAGCGGCAGCCTGAAGTGCCAGGGTAAAGATAAGCATGGGAACCAGCAAAAGGACTTTGCCGAAAAACAGGCTACTTTCCTCCAGGGGCAGAGAACACATTTTCAGCAGGGCATTGTCCGCTGCTTCCGTGTGATACAGGATACAGGCCGCCACTACCAGCAGCAGTACGTTGAGCATGGACATCATCTGCCAGTCGGCGTGAAGCAGGATGGAAACCGGCGAGCCCGGGAGGCCCAGATAGCGCTGGGAGCGCACCGCCATATCTGCTACGGGGAAAGCCGCCGCCAGCAGGCCGCAGCCGAAAAAGGCTGGCAGCAGGCCGGTCCGCTTCATTTTCTTATATTCCAGACACGGTTTTAAGCCGTATGACATGCGCCCTTTGAGCCTGTCGGAGACTGGATGTCTGTCAGA
>CAMWSA010000442.1 GCA_947176785.1 uncultured Lachnospiraceae bacterium | reverse complement strand
CAAAGCCAGCGATATGCAGGCAGAGGTAAGTTTGGATGTTGTACATCCAAATACTTATCAGTGCAATACCGCAGGCGCAGCCAGCGGTATGCAGGAATAAGGTAAGTTTGGATGCGCCACATCCAAATACGGATTGGGTAAGATCACAGGCTTGGCCTGTGATCTGCATAGTAAGGAAATTCGGAGCCAACCGATAGACTTAACGATACAGCAATGTTTTTCTAAAAAAGAAGCAGATACATTATAATATTAAGAAAGAGGGAAAAATATGTTCAGTAAGGACTTTGCGTGGGGCGTGGCGGACAGCGCTTATCAGGTCGAAGGAAGAGACCCCCGGGACGGATGCGGTAAGACCGTGTGGGATACTTTTTGCCAGGAAGGGAGAGTGTACGAGGGCCAGGACGCCCAGGCAGCCTGTGACCATATTCATCGGTACAGGGAGGATTTTGCCCTGATGCGTATGCTGGGGGTGAAAAATTACCGCTTCTCCCTAAACTGGGCCAGAATCCTGCCCGAGGGCATTGGTCGGGTCAACCAGGCCGGCATCGACTATTATAAGGATATGCTCAGGGAAATGCGGGCAAATGGCATTGAGCCTTATCTGACCCTGTTCCACTGGGAGTATCCCCAGGCATTGCAGGACAGGGGGGGCTGGCTGAACCCGGAGAGCGTGCAGTGGTTTGGGGAGTATGCCAGGGTGGTGGCGGAAAATTTTTCCGAGGACTGCCGGTACTTTTTTACATTGAACGAGCCTCAGTGCTTTGTGGGGCTGGGGCATCTTCGAGGCGAGCATGCGCCGGGATTAAAGCTTTCCTATAAGGATACCTTCCAGGTTGCCCACAATGTCTTGAAAGCCCACGGGCAGGCGGTGATTAACCTGCGGAAATATGCCAAAGCCCCCGTCAAGGTGGGCTTTGCACCCACCTGCGGCGTGGCAATCCCCGCCACGGACAGCCCGGAGGATATCGCGGCGGCCCGGGAGACCTATTTTGGCCTGCGTAACCCTATGGACAACTGGACCTGGAATGTGTCCTGGTACAGCGATCCGGTATTTCTGGGACATTACCCCCAGGAGGGGCTTGTGCGTTTTGCGGAGTATCTGCCGGAGATCACCCAGGAGGATATGGAGTTGATTTCCCAGCCTCTGGATTTCATGGGGCAGAATGTCTACAACGGCTATATGGTACGCCGCGGTGCGGACGGCGGCGTAGAGTATGTGGACCGCTATCCGGGCTTCCCCAAGACGGCCATCCAGTGGCCTGTGACCCCGGAGTGCATTTACTGGAGCTGTAAGTTCCTGTATGAGCGCTACCATATGCCCATGTACATCACGGAGAACGGCATTTCCTGCCATGACACCGTGTCCCTGGACGGTAAGGTGCATGACCCCAACCGCATTGATTTTCTGGAAAAATACCTGTACCAGGTGCAGCGGGCCATAGACGAGGGCGTGGAGATCAAGGGATACTTTTTGTGGACGTTCCTGGACAATTTTGAGTGGTCAAACGGCTTCCATGAGCGGTTCGGCCTGGTGTATGTGGACTACCGCAGCCAGCAGCGCATTGTCAAGGACAGCGCCTACTGGTATAAAAATATCATGGAGACAAACGGGGGCGCGCTGGCGATGAACCGGCCCGGCGGAGAACTTCTGTATCTGGAGCCGGTGCTGAAGGAATGCGTATGGGGGGGCAGGCGGCTGGTGACGGAGTTCCCCTACCGGGCGGACAGCGATGCCGTGGGCGAGTGTTGGGCCATCAGCGCCCATCCCCATGGGGACTGTCGAGTCAGCCAGGGAAAGTATGCGGGGCAGACTTTGTCCCGGTTGTACCGGGAGCATAGGGAGATGTTCGGAAATCTCTCCTATGAGGAATTCCCTCTGCTGGTGAAGATCATTGACGCCAAGAGTGACTTGAGCATCCAGGTGCATCCCGATGACAGCTATGCCCGGGAGGTGGAGAAGGTACCTTTCGGCAAGACCGAGTGCTGGTACATTATGGACTGTGATGAGGGGGCGGAACTGGTGGTGGGCCACCATGCCCGGACCCGTGAGGAACTGAAACAGATGATCGCTGACAACCGGTATGAGGAACTGATCCGCCGGGTGCCGGTGCAGAAGGGGGACATGATCCAGATCAATCCCGGCACGGTACATGCCATCACGGGGAACTTTTTGATCCTGGAGACCCAGCAGAACAGCGATATCACCTACCGGGTGTATGACTACAACCGCCTGGTGGACGGTAAGCCCCGCCAGCTCCACGTATCCCAGAGCATTGATGTGATCAATGTGCCGGACGAGGCGTATAAAAAGGCCATCATAAAGGCGGCCCCCCAGGAGCCTAATACCTGGAAGCTGCTGACGGAGAGCGACTACTACAAGGTGTGGAAGCTGGTGGTGAAGGATGGGTTTACCTTTACCCAGGAGCATCCTTTCCTGATCGTCAGTGTTCTGGAGGGCGCGGGCATCATTGAGGGACACAGCGTGGGCAAGGGCGCGCATCTGCTGATCCCGGCAGGCTACGGCCAGGTGGAAATGCTGGGGGATATGGAGATTATCGCCTCCACTGCAACAGAGTAATCTGTAGCAGTGGAGGGTTCCGTTGCAGCGGAGTAATCTGTGGCAGTGGAGGGTTCCGCCGCAGGGGAGTAATCTGTGGCAGTGGAGGGTTCCGCCGCCACAGATTACTTGATGCTGCATCATCCGGCAACAAGTACCGTGCAGGAAGGAAAATCCAATCGCCCATTGGTATAAAAGGATAGCTATCAATGAATTTACAGGAGCGCGTGTATGCAGATCATAGAATATTTTAGCACAGATCGTAAAGAGTATTGGCTCTCAAAAATCAAAGAAAGTGATTGGAGAGCCGCTCAATATTTACATGAACTGCTGAAAAACCAACAGCTGAAGCAGTCCGTCGGTGATAATACAAAGGTTCTTATGCTGACAGATGGGGAGGAGTTGATTTCATTTTGCACCTTTGCCGAAAAAGATGATATTCAACCGACAGATTTGACACCCTGGATCGGATGGGTATATACATTCCCCAATTACAGAGGGAACCGCTATGTGGGAATCCTGCTGCGTCATGCGGAAGCGCTGGCCAAAGAGGCTGGCATTAAAAATATTTACATTTCAACTGACCATATCGGATTATATGAGAAATATGGCTATGAGTTCTTTCAAATGATGAGGGATATGGGCGGGCAAGATGCAAGAGTATATGTGAAGCATTTATAGTCAGCGATATATATATCAATTTTGGATGTATTTTTCTGAAAGGGAATATGCAGTTCTGCCAAGGCAGGTACCGGAAAGGGCTGGCAGGACTCCGAATAAGGAAAGGCAGGCACGATTATGATACCAAAGGATCCGGCTATGCTGCTCAGCTTTATCAATTTGAAACTCAGGGACTATTACTCCAGCCTGGAGGATTTATGCGAGGATTTGGATGTGGCACAGGAGGAGGTCACGGAGAAGCTCTCCGGCATTGACTACTGCTATGACCGGGAGAAGAATCAGTTTGTCTGAATATACAGGAAATGCTTGATAAAGTCCGTTAGGAAAAGGAAAGAGGGAAGGGCAAATGGCATATCGGGGAGACAGTTGTAAGGTCTGCACCGGCT
>CAMWSA010000441.1 GCA_947176785.1 uncultured Lachnospiraceae bacterium | reverse complement strand
ATATAACCATGCTTTAGCGGAATATTGCATAGGTCATCAATTCCTTTTCCCTTCGGCCCGGCTTTCTCCTTTTTCTGCCTGTCATCCGGGATTGTTGGGCTTGCCGCAGAATTTTCCGGGAAAAAATTCTTCTCAATTTTCTCTATAAATTCATAGGAAAGATCCGAGTCCTGTAGTTCTCCATAGTACACGGCACCGTGAAAGTCTCCTTCTTTGATGATATCCTCCCTCAGAAAAGTCCTGCTGACCAGGCCGGATACCGTGCTGTTAAGGCAGGAACTGGGGATCAGGATATCCTCATGGGTGCCACAGAGTTCAGTCACACCCGCCGGATCGGCCAGGACAGCAATTTCGGAACTGACCCGGGGATAAGCCCTGATATCCTTTTCCAGTTCCCCCAGGATCGCGCCCTTTCCAATCCATCCGTCCACAAACAGAAGCTGCTCCGGCCTGTATCTGTCCAGCAGATATTTCATGGCGTTGTCATCAATTCCCCTCCCTCTGATTATGGAAATGGAGTAATGCGGCACATCTGTCTTATATTTCTGTCTGATATAACGCCTGATGAGAATGCCGATGGGGGTCCCTGCCCTGGCCAGTGATACCAGAACCACATCCCTGCCACGCTTTGCGATGATTTTATCGGATAGCACACCCACCGCGTCCGCCACTTGTTTAGCGTATCTGGCCAATGCCTCCCTGTACACTGTCATATACTTTTCCGTGGGAACATATTCTACAGGCAGCATCTCACTGTAATGCCTGCCCGACTGTATCAGTCTCTCCCTCTCCTCTGTGGATTGGGGCTGTACCAGACCTGTGATATCTTTCAAGAGTAAGATCACATCCTCCTCCAGATAAGAACTTCTCATTTTCCACACCACCTTACCAGATATACTTTCCCGTTATTTTTCCTGACTGCATTCCGCAGAGATAATTCCCCTCTTTGCCCTTCCTGCCCGCTCCTCTGCGCGTCCGTGATCACGATAACCGCATCATAACTGCCGATATCATATACAAATACCCTCCTGCCTTCCTCATACATGCTGGACAGGGCATACCGCTGCCGCAGAGGGTACTCTGCACTGCTGCCGACAGATATGGGACTTCGGGTTGTGGCGTGAAACATCACGGAGTGTCCCTTTTCCTCCAGGCACTTCCCCACATACAGCCCGGGAAACATAAATTCTTCCGTGCCCAGCACCAGGAGTTTTTTATTCCCCTCCAGAGGAAGCCGTTTTTCTGTCTCTTCAAAAAGCCCCCGGCAGGCTTCCTCATACTGTACCGGCTCCGTGAGCCTTCTGGTGTCCATCCATCCTTGAATGTCAATGCAGTCCGTATACTCTCCGCCTGATGCATCTTCCGGGTGATAAATCCCATCAGCTACAGCCCTATCGGCTATCTCCGGATATCTGTCATGTTTTGTCTTTACCAGATAGTGAAGCCCGATCCCTCTGCCTGCGTATTCCTCCAGAGCTTCCTCTGACATTCCATTTAACAAGGATGCCACCGCATACTTTATTTTTCGTTCATAGTGTTGCTCCAAAACCGTAATGAGATTCCGAATGGTTTTCCCTGTGGTGACTTCGTCTTCCGCAAAGATAATCCTGTCGGTTTTGTCCATGATCCTGTCCAGATCATCTTTCACCAGCCGCTGCTGTGTGGCATGGCTGTGCTCCTCCGAAAAGAAAAGATATTCCACCCCGGGGATCATCTCTCTTGTGGTCTGAATGTAATCTGCGCCTGTTTCCATGGCAATCTGTGCCCCTATGGCCGTGGCAGTCTCCGCAAATCCCACAACCAATATTCTCTCACCTTCATATATCTTTAACAGCTTGGCAAGCTCGGAAAAAACCTGCAGCGCTTTTCCGGGAGAAACCGGGATATGTTTCCCCTGCAAAGGATTTACCACCAGATAATTTCTCTTCCTGTTATTTTCCCGTTTTGCAATTTTGACCAAATCGCTTTCCGTATACATGACTGCTCTCCCTTACAATGAATTCATCAAAAAGGACTGTGAAGACTTTTTTCACAGCCCCTTGTTATTGTTGATGAGGTGACTTAAGATTTCGCTTCCGTCCCTGCAAAAGCCTCCACATATGCCTTTTACAGGGACGAAAACAGAAATTTGTTATGTCGTTTGCTATAAATCACGACGCAATCGGATTTACAGCACAAGACGCCGATATCCTTGACGGATAATGAGATTATATCATATCTCAAAGCTTCTTTTCAATAGGGATTCAAGATGCTGGCTCGGCTGATTTTGCTATTGATCAACTTTGCGCAATAGGATGCTGTATATAATAATGGCTAATACAAAAATCAAAAGTAAAGGTAAAAGGCTCCTAAACTGAAAATCACTCTCCGCCATTAGCCTGTATCCCCATGAAGCCGGGAAAATTTTACCTATGGTTTCAAACGCTTTTGGAAGCAGTTCAATCGGGAACATGATTCCGGAAAGCATGATAGAGGGCATGAAAACGATAATAGAAAACATAGTAGTTTTTGCCTGGTCTTTTACTGCCAGACCGATTATGCTGGCAATACTAAGTGATACTGCAATAAAAACAGCAAGGCAGATAAAGTACATACCTGGTTTTTCCGGTATCTCAGCATGAAATGCAAGCGGTGCGGCTAAATATAGAATAACACTCATAATAAACAAATGAATGAACGCTGAGATGTTGGTTAAGGCAAGGCCAAGATATAGCGGAACACCATTTGCTTTATAGACCTTTTTAATATCGCTGCTATAAATTTCAACAAGAGAGGGAGGCAGACCCACCAGGGCCCCCATTGTTACACCCAATACAGTCATAGACTGAATAAGTGTGTATCTCGCTTCCGGCATGACCGATGTAAATATCCCGCCCATAATTGCAAAGAACAAAAGTGGGACAATGTAGCAGGTTATGAGCAATGTCTTACTCCGTATGTCTAACCTCCACTGTAAGGAAACCCCATATAAAAAAGCGCTCATTTATGATACCTCCTTTGCAATTTTCATAAAGTGCTGTTCCAGAGAACCACGGTCTATTTGAACATCCAAGATGTTTTCCCCTTTTTGTTTGTATTGCATGAGCAATGCAAGTAAAGCTTCCCCGATATTGTCAGACTCATATTTTTCGGTATTGCTTTCTGTTTGAATTGTGATATTATAGTGCTTTCCCACTGTTCCGTTGAGTTGTCCAACAGTTCCAATAAAAGCTATTTTGCCCCCGGAAAGAATAGCAATTCGGTCACACAGGTTTTCTACTTCGGCCATATCGTGGCTTGCTAATACGATTGTCTTTCCGATTGCCTTTAACTGTCGGATTTGTTCATGTAGAGATAGACGCCCTTCAACGTCAAGTCCTGCGGTTGGTTCATCAAGGAACAGAATATCCGGATTTCGTGTTAGGGCAAGCGCTAAATGAAGACGCCGCTTCTGTCCGGTCGACAAATGCCGATATTGTTTTTTTGCAAATTCATAGATACCGAGAGTATCCAGCGTTGCTTTATCCGGAGTAGCCTTATTCCATTTAGCAAACAGCTTGACCGCTTCCAGTGCTTTCATATGCCCCGGCAAAGATGCAGACTGTAATTGAATACCCATTTTGCCATTGACCAGGACACTTCCGCTG
>CAMWSA010000440.1 GCA_947176785.1 uncultured Lachnospiraceae bacterium | reverse complement strand
GGGAGTGCCTGTGGTTTCGGAGAATATGGGACGGGGAGGAAATCGAGAGGACAATCCGCACGGCAGACGCCCTTCCCATCGGCGATACTTATGGGGAATTGCGGGAATATCTGCAGAGCCTTCATCCGGACCTACAAAATTGCGTGATTTATACCCGGGAGAGAGATCAGTTTTGTGAGGAACCATTTGTCAGGCTGACCACCCAGGAGGCAAAATATGCCTATTTCTGCCGGGAGGGGCAATGGTTTCAGATCGGCATAACCACTGCGATGGATGCGGATTATTGGACTCTGGACGAAGTGCGTCGCAGCCTTGGATATGACGGCTTTAACAGCGCCTACAAATGGGAAATTACCACGGAAGGCCATTGCTTTGAGATGGATCTGATTCAAAATACAGCGTATTTCTACTTTGAAAAAGAAATCAGCCCCGGGCAGATTTTCACCTTTGACTGCCGGGGAGCGAGAACCGGTGAGGAGGACTGGGATGGAAGAACCTACCGGATAGCCGTCTCTGTTTTGGGCGATGAAAAGCCGTTCCAGGTATTAGAGGCGGAATCCGCCGTGAGTGACCTTGACTGGGGGACGGATACTTTCAGCTTTGAGGATATAAATGCCGACGGCTATCTGGACCTGAACGTATTGTATTACTATGGAGCCAGCGGCGGAACTGAGGCGCGCTTTGTCTGGAGTCCCTCCCGGGGAGAATTTGTGCGAATGCCTGATGTGCTGGAGAATTCCAATATTGTTACCTATCCGGAGACAAGACGGATGAATATACACTATCATAACTCCGCCGGATCGGGGGAGGATGAACTGTACCAATGGTCCGGGGAGACTGATTTTGAACTGATACGGTATCAGAAATATTGTTGGGAGGATATCATACGTGATAATATAATAGAAGAATTTTATTACACAAAGATCATATCCTATGACCATGGAGAGGAGAAGCTGCTGACAGATTATAAGTATGAAAACAGCAGCGACGGCTTTCGTTATGTATCAATTCTCTACTTTCTGGATGTAAACTGGGAGCATGAGGTTGTAGTTGAAGGGCAGGAGGGACCCTGCGCGCTGCGGTATGCCCAGGAGAAAGCGGACTCGAACGGGGACGAGCAGACGGCAGGCTATCTGGATTATCTCTT
This sequence comes from uncultured Lachnospiraceae bacterium, assembly GCA_947176785.1. GTDB lineage: Bacteria > Bacillota > Clostridia > Lachnospirales > Lachnospiraceae > Acetatifactor. Next base: position 2,481 of record CAMWSA010000440.1, on the reverse strand, counting down.
TCTGTTCAGGGAGGACACCTGCCTGATCAGCGCATTGCCGGAGCAGGCGGCCCCGGCGGCATACAGGGATATTGTCTGGGAAGAGGAAACGCAGCGGCTGGTGGTGGAGTATGAGGACGGCACGTGCCACTGCTATCGGTGGAGCGGAGCGGAATTCATTCCGGACACGGAAAGGTAGAAGCAGCCCCCATTGATTACCTGCCGACAGCAGGAGCAGCTGTCAAGACATGATATGGCAGGGTGAAATATCCGTCTCATAATAGCCCGGGAGAGAGGCATATAATGGGGTATATCTTCGTAATGAGGAAGGAAAACTATTTATGCCGGAAGGAACAGCAATCTATGTAGTACAGCGGGGAGATACGGTGGACAGCATCGCCGCAGGCTATGGGGTGAGCGTCGAGACCATTATCCGTGACAACCAGATAATTTATCCGTATGAGCTTGCCCTGGGGCAGGCTCTTTTTATCGACCTGGGGACAAGGCAGCCCTACCGCTCCCTGCGGGCCACAGGCTATGCCTATCCCTATATCAACGAGACGGTACTGGCAGATACATTGCCGTACTTGTCGGAACTGGCCATATTTTCCTATGGGTTCACCACACAGGGGCAGCTCCTGCCGCCGGCGCTGCCGGATGACTGGATGATAGAGATGGCTCTGCAAAACGGTACTGCGCCGATTCTGACCCTGACACCTTTGGATGAGCAGGGGCGATTCAGCAACTATCTGATCCATAATGTGGTGCAGGACCAGGAGGCGGTCAACCGGTTGATTGACAATCTGCTGGAGACCATGGCAGAGAAGGGATATCAGGGGGTGGATATTGACTTTGAGTACATTCTTGCGGAGGACAGGGATGCGTTCACGGATTTTGTATGGCAGGTGGCGGAGCGCATGCGGGCCAACGGATACCACACCTCCGTGGCGCTGGCACCCAAGACCAGTGCCGACCAGAAGGGCGTCCTCTATGAGGGCAAGGACTACCGGGCGTTGGGGGAGGCGGCGGACCATGTGCTGCTGATGACCTATGAATGGGGGTATACATATGGCCCGCCCATGGCCGTGGCCCCCTTACACCAGGTACGCCGGGTGGTGGAGTACGCCGTGACGGAGATCCCGACTCAGAAGATTGACCTGGGGATTCCAAACTATGGCTATGACTGGCCCCTGCCCTTTGTGAAGGGGGAGACCAAGGCCACCTCCATAGGCAATATCCAGGCGGTGCGTATCGCCATTGAACAGGGGGTGCCGATCCAGTTTGACGATTTGGCCCAGAGTCCGTTCTTCACGTACAGTCAGGCCGGGGATAACGCCCCACAGGAAGGCGGGGGCGGGAGCGCGGTGGTTTCCCGAGGAAACGGAGCGACAGTAGAGCATGAGGTCTGGTTTGAGGATGTGCGAAGCCTGCAGGGGAAGTTTGACCTGATCCGGGAGTTTGAACTCGGGGGATGCGGCTACTGGCAGATCATGAGATGGTTTGCGGCCAACTGGAAGCTGCTGTACAAGAATTTTTACATTGAGAAGTAATGAGGATGGGACAGGGGGCCGTGCGGCGCAGGGCTCCCTGGCTGTGCTGCGCCTGTTGCCTCGATTCAAAGAGGTGAGGCTGGATTTTTAAAGGATTAAAAAATCCTTGACTGATTCAGGCAGGAATGATAGACTGAAACCGTATCTACACATCAAATGATCTGAGTATGGGTTCTGAATCCCGGTTTCGCCGAGGATGTAAGGGGTATTTCTCCCCAGGTTTACCTGACACTCTATTTGGCAGACGGACGGGGAGGCTTTTGCCACCTTCTGGGCAGTGCGGCATTTGTTTTCCACGACCTTGTGCGGCTGTCAAAGGAAGGGGCCATTGGCTATCACGGGCGAATGGGCAAACGGCCCTTCTCCGCACGGCCTGGCAGCCGGGAATACGCATAACTATAAAAAGAAAGGGGCGCAGTACCATGAGAATGTATGATATCATCATGAAAAAGCGAAACGGAGGCAAACTGACCGCTGAGGAAATCCAGTATTTCATCGACGGCTATACAGGGGGGAAAATCCCGGATTATCAGGTGGCGGCCCTGATGATGGCCGTGTACTTCCGGGGGATGGACGAGGAGGAGACACTGGCCCTGACCATGGCTATGGCCCACAGCGGGGATATGCTGGATCTGTCTGCCATTGAGGGCGTAAAGGTGGATAAGCACAGCACCGGCGGCGTGGGAGACAAGACATCCCTGGCCCTGGCTCCCATGGCGGCGGCCTGCGGCATCAGGATTGCCAAGATGAGCGGCAGGGGCCTGGGGCACACCGGGGGCACCATAGACAAGCTGGAGAGCTTTGCGGGCTTTTCCACCGGTATCAGCCGGGAGCATTTCATCCGGCAGGTAAACGAGATCGGCATTTCCATCATGGGGCAGACGGCGGATTTGGCCCCGGCGGACAAAAAGCTGTACGCCCTGCGGGATGTGACGGCCACCGTGGACAATAT
>CAMWSA010000439.1 GCA_947176785.1 uncultured Lachnospiraceae bacterium | reverse complement strand
GATGTGTTGTGCCTGAGATCAAGAAGTTTGCCTCCACCGTGGTGCAGGGGATCACCAAGGGCAATAGAGAATTGTCCATCATGCTGCAAAATCAGAGCAAAGAAGTGTGGAATCTGCGGAGGCAGCTGATCCGGCGTCAGGGGGAAAAGGCGTCCAGCAAGCTGATGATCCCCATTATGATTATGTTCGTGGGTATTCTGGTGATGATATTAATCCCGATTTTCTCAAATCTGGGGGCGTAGCATCCGGATTAGAAAGCCCGTTGAGGCGGGCAGATGGGAGTTAGGGTGAGGAGGATTTTGACTCCCCTAAATCTAATGCTCGTCGAAACGTGCAGACAGGAATTACTGGAAGGATTTGCGGAAATACGGGAAGTTAATATAATTCTCTCAAGGAGGAGGTGAAAGATGTGTTACAGAAACTGGATTCTTTATTATTTATGACAAAGTACAAGCTGCATGCATTCCTCACTGATGAAGAGGGTGATGTGAATATCGTGTCCATGGTTGTACTGATTGGCATTGCGGTGTTGCTGGCAATAGTTTTCAGAGACGAAATAAGCAAATTGATTAAAAATTTGTTGAATACCATTTCACAAAATGCATCAAATGCAGTGAATGGTGACTGAAGTCAGTAATGTGTTGCGAGCTTCCCGACAGAATCTCTGGCGGGAAGCATTGTCATACGCGTGAGGCAGTTTGATATATGAAGGTGTCAAAGTCCTATATGATTGAGAAAACATGCCAGACCAGGGCAAATGCATTGGTTTGGCAAACATATAGAGTTTTTTGTGGTGGTGCATATGAAAAAGGAAATAGGAGATGACAGGGGTGCCGTGTTTGTAGAAGCCACCATTGTATTCCCTGTATGCATTATTGTGATATTGATGTTGCTGTATCTGGGAAATGTGTACTATCAGAAGTCGCGGATTGAGGCAATTGTGGTGGAGGCGGCGCTGGATGGCGCTGCCTATTGTGCAGATCCGCTTTTGCGTGACATTGAGAGCAGTAAGAACGGCATGGCGGCTATGGGGATTGCAGTTCAGGAAGAATATTATATACCTCCAATAAGGACAGTAAATTATGAACCTTACCGCTATCTGGGAGGAATGTTCGGCGGCATGGGAGGAATGGAAAACTCTGTGTCCGAGTTGATTCGCAGCCGTATCCGCAGCTTGAACACGGGGCTGTTCGCTGGTATGAAGCCCACAGGTTACGATACAGGCGGCTTGCAGGTGAAATATAAAAGCAGTTTTATCGCCTCATCCGTCAGTGTGGATCTGGAATATAAGATCGAACTGCCCATCCGGCTTCTTGGGGACAGGGAAAACCTCTCCATGAAGTTTCGGACTCATACGGAAGTACCGGTGGGAGATGCTCCGGAGTTTATCCGCAATGTGAATATGGTGGATGATCTTCTGGAGGCAATGGGAGTTAAGGAAGAAATTACAAAAAAGGTCAAGGAACTGAAGAAGTACGTTGACGATTTGTTTCACAAATAGACAGGGGGCAGGGCTATGCGTTGTTTTCATAAAAACAGGGGAGCTATATCGGTATTTCTGGTAATCATACTGGTTCCCTGTATGTTGGTCAGCAGTGTTTTTGTGGACATCAGCCGGGTACAGCTGTCCAGGGCCGTTGCGGAGTCTTCGGCAGATTTGGCGCTCTCTACGCTGATGACGTACTATGACTATGATCTTAACGAGTACTATGGACTTATGGGTTCCTGCCAAAATATCAGCGATTACTATAGTCTGGTCGAGGGATATTATGACACGACGCTCCACTCCCGGGATGTGGAGGATGAAGAAATCCGGCTGCTATACCAACAGGTTATAGGTGAGGCAGGGGGCTGGCTTAACCACGAGGAGATCAGTGACCTTTTACGGATTCGCAATCAGACAGAGGGGGCGGTAATAACGCCTGTTATGGGGGCTGATATGTATAATTCCACCATTTTGCAGGAGCAGGTGGTGGAGTTTATGAAATACAGAGGGCCGATCGTAATTGCACTGGAGATTATCGAGAAGCTGCAGAATGACCCTGGTGTCAAGGATCTTGAGGAGAGTGGCGAGAACAATGAGATAACAAAGGACAAGGAAGAATTTTATAAAGCGGAGGGAGAACTGCTGAAAGAGGCGTATAATGTATATTGGCTTACCCGGCACTATACGGACAAAGCGGGAGATAACGGAGAGTATATATCTGCCGAAAAATTGCAGGAGTATGCGCGGAAACTGGAAGCTTATCGTAAGGCATATCAGGACATTCACCGCTATCTGGTGGGCAATTTGATGAATACACAGGATTTGACTGAAGTCTACAGCCACGTCACTATAGATTTGAATCAATACTTGGAAGATTATGACGAAACAAATCCGGAGATCTACTCCCGCATAGAGACGTCCACTCCTTCACCGGCAGCTACGCCGGCTCCAGGCGCAACGGCAATTCCTACAGCTGTTCCGGTCCCATCGGAATTCATCTACTATATTGATGGAGGAGAGGTGACAAAACTGTTAAATGCACTGGAAAATGCTCAAAATGATTTTGAAGCGGCACGGACGAATTTTGCCAATGCGGGAAGCAACCTGATGAGTATTCTGCCGGGCCAGGGAGACGGCGAGGCATATGCGGTACAATGGTGGGTACAGATGGACAAAGCCGTCAATACGGGAACCGATTATACAACAGAACTGCGTTCCAAGGCGGAGGAATTGGCCAGAGCCTATGCCAAAGTGCAGGCCATAGAGAAATGCGTTCCTGGCAATGACATGCCCGATAACTGGGAAGCAGACAAAAAAAGACTTATAAGTAAGACGGAGGAGATTTATGAACAATTTCTGGCGAGAGATATTAATGCCAATGGGGACAAGTACCTGCATACAGTGAGTAAACTGGAAGAGGTTTCAAAAGCGAATATTGATCTGATCAGGGCGGCAAATCTGCGTGTGATTGTGGACGGCCAGGAGCGCTCTATAGAGAATGCGATAGCATATATTCAAAATCAACTACAAGAAATACAGAAGACTGTACAAGAATATGAGAGCCTGTTGGGCGAGTTGCTGGATGCAAAAAATGGGGAGTCTGCTCCCATAGATAAGCTTTCCGAACTGACTGGAAAATACGCCTCAACCCTGAACGACTGGACCAATTCCGCCAATAATTCCTCCACTGATCTGGCAAAAGAGCATCGGGAGGAGATTGAGAAAGTTAAGACTCTGCAGGATGAGGATAAGGATTCCACAGAGATTTGTGTGGAGATTGACAAGGAAGCGGTTGAGGAGATGAAAACCCGCTTGTCCAATATCCGAAGCCAATATCAGATTATAGATGAAGCTATTGAGGGAATGTTGTATGGCGGTGAGAAGCTGTCAGATATGTCGAATGTGGATACGATGAAGGATCGTGCCAGAGCCGAAGTTCGGAATGATTCTATCGGGCTGACCAACCGGGAGGTAATAAGCTATGCAGACGATACTTTTTCAAGGCTTTTCCAACCGGATACAGGGGAGATTGCGAAGCTGCATAACACAGGAGACAATGCGTACAATCCGGTGATGAGTCCTGAGACCTGGAAGATTGACACACCAGAATTGTATCTATATATGCATAGGAAGTTTAAAGATA
>CAMWSA010000438.1 GCA_947176785.1 uncultured Lachnospiraceae bacterium | reverse complement strand
CATCTCACGGGCTTCTGTCTGCGATGTCACCCCGTTCCCTGTAGCCTCCATCTCATGGTCTTCTGTCCATGAGATTCGACGGTCAATCTCCAGCAATGCCTTTGTCAGCCTCTCATAGCCCTGGACCTCATCCCCGATGGTAAACATGGCAAGCACATAGCTGTCACAGACCATCTCCATCTGCAATCCATACCTCTCCAACAGTTCTCTATATAATTGTTGTCCGGTTATCCCCGAATTCTTCACGGAAATTATCAATTTACCGATATCCTGATGTTTTTGATATTCTATACGGGGTAATGAGGCAGGAGGCCATACGGTCAACACCCTGCAGGCCGCCAGTTGCTCCAGCATCCGGTTCCAGTTCTCAAGCATCTGCCGGAATAACCGGTCCCCTTCCTCCCATGCCAGATGTATGGCGTTGTCTATGCTGGACATCAACACATACGAGGGACTGCTGCTCTGGTAAATCCGTAGAAAGCGACGAAGCCGCCGTCGGTCCACCAGTGAACCATTCACATGCAATAACGCTGTCTGCGTCATGGCGGGCAGCGTTTTATGGACACTGGTCACGATCAGGTCTGCTCCCGCCCGGCTGCTTCCCTTTGCAAAAGCAGGGTGAAAACCTAAATGGGCACCATGGGCTTCATCCACAATCAACGGTATACCAAAGCCATGTACAATTCGGGCGATCTCTTCCACCTCTGCAATCCGTCCCTCATAGGTGGGAGAAACAATCAGTACACCCTGAATATTCCGCACCCTCTCCAGCGCTTCCTGAACTTGCCGGGCAGTGATCGGCTCACAGATATCCACCTCCGCCAGCCGCTCCGGATACAGATAAGAAAGCTGCAGCTGGCGAAGATAGGCCGCATGATAAATAGCTTTATGACAGTTGCGTGCAATCAACAGTCTGCCCCCTCTGGGAACCGCCGCACTGACAGCGCTGAGAATACCGCAAGTGCTGCCCCCCACCAAATAGTAGGTCTCCTCCGCCCCATAGGCGGCAGCCGCATACTGCTGTAATTCCCGCAAAATCCCCTCAGGCTGATGAAGATTGTCAAAGCCTTCTACCTCTGTAATATCCAGCTGCGCCAGCTGATCCGGCAACGCTCCCATTCCATGCCTCTTATGTCCTGGCATATGGTAAGGATAAATCCCGGATTCATCATAACTCTTCAGCTGATCAAATAGTCTTTCCACATTATGTCCTTGCCCCTTATCACATTTCCCTCATGCCACAACTCATACTCATATCTGCCGTACCTCCGCATGCCTATTATGGGCTGCACCCGTTTAAATCATGTCTCTTCGTCGCTAACCGTCATATACCTGACAGCCCCATGTCCATGACGCAGACGGAGGGTTTCCAGCGTGGAACACCATTTATCCGCCACAGTTACAATCCACGCCTCCCTGCACATAGGAGGCACCAGCGTCAACGGCCACATGTGCTTCTTGATGATATCCCTCTCCCTGGGCGTCAGCCGGTATTCGGCGGATGCATTTTTCAAGGCGATTCCGGGATGATAGAAACCGTGAAGATTATGAATCTGCACATGATCCTTGTCATGCCAGTCATAGAGAAAATAATCATGAAGCAGCGCCCCACGGATCAATTCCCTGCGATTGCAGCGAATATGTAACTTTGCCAGCTTTTCACTGAGATAGAGACTACATTTGGCCACGTCCATGCAATGGCTGTTTACCGTCATGGTCCCATGTTGAACATGCTGTCTGGTCTTTCTAAAATTAGAGGAATGCAGAATATCCGCCGCATCCTCTCTTATAGCATGATAAAGCCGATGCTCTTTCTGATAGCGCCGCCGGAACCGCTCCGCCTGCTTCTCATTGCGCCGCCTGATACGGCTTTGCCAGTTACCATTCACTCCTATATCCATATTTTCCTTTCCGTGTGCAGTACGTACATATCCGCTCTGCTGCATCAATAACTAATCTGTCACTATTCTATATGTTTTAAGAGAATATTCTATCTCTTTCTTCCTTGAATCAATTCCCCTGCCTGCAAAGCTGCGCAGCCTATGCCATAACAGAGAATATCTTTCACATCAAAAACAGACCCCAGGACAGTCCGCAGCAATCTGCTGTCAGACAATCCCAGCAGCTCCACAAGATTCAGATACTGCAAAAATTCTATTCCTGTGGCAAATACAAACAGGAACACGGGCAGACACTTACATCCCTCCGGCAGCAAAGTCCTCACCAGAAAGTAGAGGACGACTACCACCAGAACATCCCCCATATAGGGACGCACAAAGCGGTCATGTACAAAAAGGGCAATCAGAATTTCTATTGTCAGGGACAGCAGGAACGCAAGAAAAAAAATTATTCGTCTTTTCAATGCCCTTTCCTCCAATATATTCAGCTTTTGCTGTCTATCTAAGCTTTATAACATATTGCATGATCCAAAAGCCCAAAATACTACTTTCTTACTACATAAATATATCTTGCCATTCTCTCCTTAAATTGCTCATATGGCTCTGTCACACATTCTGTCTGCCCCATCAACATATCAAACCATTTTTTTTGCCCCTCTGCCTCAAACGCCGCCTGAAACTTCATAGCTGCCTTTCGCTTTATGGCAAGCAGTTCATATGTCTGTCTTGTAATATCTGTCACTTCATATTCCATACCATTATGCACTAATGCGCTTGCCAGCACTGTATTTTCTGCATTTGAGGTTCTGGGCATAACGTCGCCTTCCTGATATCCCACAAAAAAGACACCGTCCCGCTTTAACCATTTTTTAATCTGAGTCACAAATAAAGCCATATCCCGAGCAAAGTACATTGTATCCATAGATATAATGACATCGAATTTTTCTTCAGGATAATCTATATTGCCGATTACCCCCACTTGAAACTCCGCATTTTTCGAAAACAACTTCCTTGCTGTTTTGATTGCCTGCTCGGAATAATCAAAACCATGTATAGATGCTCCTGTTCTCCTCTGTAAATAACCAAGCATTTTACCATTACCGCAGCCAATATCCAAAATATCCGCAACATATTCTGTAGGTTTATGAGGTGAAAAAGGATTTTCACCATCCTGATATGAGTGCCCGCCGAAGCGGGCAAATGGGATATAGGGCAAAATTAAATCAACTTGTTTCCGATCACTGAAACCATCCTGTGAAAAATCTTCGCCAAAGGCATCAATACAGTATGCTTGAAATACCCTTGAACTTTCCGCCATAGTGTAAAAGTCCTCATAGGCGTCATAAAAAAGCAACTCCCTTTTATTCATTTTTCCCTACCCAATCTTTATTGCTTTTTCAATTCTACTTTACAGTATAACATAAATATAGCGACAGAAAAAGGATGTTTTTACCTTTTCTGCCGCTTTTTCTAATAAAATAATGCCCAGAACCGGAATCGAACCAGTGACACGAGGATTTTCAGTCCTCTGCTCTACCAACTGAGCTATCTGGGCATGACTTAAAAGTCGAGTAGCGGGGACAGGATTTGAACCTATGACCTTCGGGTTATGAGCCCGACGAGCTACCATACTGCTCCACCCCGCGTTATTTAATTAATATATTCATATGCTTTACCCATTGGTTTTATGCATAAAGCAAATGGATGGAGGTGGATTCGAACCACCGAAGCAATTTGCAGCAGATTTACAG
>CAMWSA010000437.1 GCA_947176785.1 uncultured Lachnospiraceae bacterium | reverse complement strand
CAGGGAACATCAAGCCGGACAAGGAAAAATCCACGGAGAAGATTGACGGCGCTGTGGCAACAATCATGGGATTAGATCGGGCGATACGGAATGAGGGCAGCACGGGCAGCGTGTATGACGAGAGGGGGATTTTGTCCTTTTAGAATGGCAGGATTTATGCTATACTGGACACGGAAAAAAGGAGCCAGTGAGGTATAGGATGATGAAACCAGATGAAATTTTGCAGTACTGCCTTGATAATTTGGAAGGGACAGTCTTAGCCAGCAGTTGGGGAGAAAAAGGGATATTCTATAATCCCGGCAACCGCCTGAAACGCGGTGTCTATGTCCTGACAGTAAAGGAGAAGGATGGGGACAATGATAAGGGTTCCAGGTTAGACAGGGAAGATGTTTACCGGGTAAATATCGGGGTAAGGAAAGATACTTTCATTAAGCTGTTTGGTAAGATACCAGAGCGTCCATGTAAAGGCGGGATTGTTGACATGGATTATGATTTTTCCTCGACAGGAGAAATCCTTCCGCATCCAGTGTATGCATGGATGGGATGGATATGTGCGCTGAATCCCACGGAGCAGTTATTTGAGGAATTAAAACCGCATATTCAGGAATCATATGAATATGCGAAGGAGAAATTTAAGAAAAGGAAATCATAAAACGGATTTTTGTTTTGGGCGGCATCTCTTCGGAGGTGCTTTTATTTTGCATTATTTTAGGAGGCGGCAATGAAACTACCATCCATTTTTGGGAACAGGGGTGCGAGGGATAAGCCAAAGGACAGCTACGGCGGTTCGGCTTATTCCTTTTTCTTTGGGAGAAGCACCAGCGGGAAAAATGTAAATGAGCGGACGGCCATGCAGACCACGGCGGTCTACTCCTGTGTGCGGATACTGGCGGAGGCCGTGGCATCTTTGCCGATCCATGTTTACCGCTATACGGAAACAGGGAAGGAGCGTGTGTATGACCATCCGCTCTATTACCTTCTCCATGACGAGCCAAACCCGGAGATGACTTCCTTCGTGTTCCGGGAGACGCTCATGAGCCACCTGCTGATCTGGGGTAATGCCTACGCACAGGTCATCCGTGACGGGAACGGCAGGGTGCTTTCCTTATACCCGCTATTGCCGGACAAGATGGAGGTTGACCGTGACGAGCATGGGCGGCTTTTCTACACTTACACCCGGAACACCGATGAAAACCCGAATTTTAATGAATACGGGCGTGTGAGATTAAGGCCGGAGGATGTGCTGCATATCCCCGGACTCGGCTTTGACGGGCTGGTGGGGTATTCCCCTATCGCTATGGCGAAGAATGCAGTGGGCATGACGCTTGCCTGCGAGGAATACGGTGCATCCTTTTTCGAGAACGGGGCCACGCCGGGCGGGGTGCTGGAGCATCCGGGGGTGTTGAAAGACCCGGCGAAGATAAGGGAGAGCTGGCATTCCGTTTACGGCGGCTCGAAGAATGCCGGACGTGTGGCCGTTTTGGAAGAGGGGATGAAATTTCAACAGGTAGGGATTCCCCCGGAGGAAGCACAGTTTCTTGAAACACGGAAGTTCCAGATAGACGAGATCGCGCGGCTGTACCGTATCCCGCCGCACATGGTCGGGGATTTGGATAAGAGCAGTTTTAGCAACATTGAGCAGCAGTCTTTGGAATTCGTGAAATATACTTTAGACCCGTGGGTGATCCGGTGGGAGCAGTCCATACAGAGGGCGCTGTTCCTTCCGCAGGAGAAGCGGGAGTATTTCGTGAAGATGAACGTGGACGGCCTGCTCCGGGGCGACTACCAGAGCCGGATGAACGGCTATGCCGTGGGGCGGCAGAACGGGTGGCTTTCCAGTAACGATATCCGCGAGATGGAGAACATGAACCTTATCCCGGAAGAAGAAGGCGGCAGCCTCTATCTTATCAACGGCAACCTCTGCAAGCTGAAGGATGCCGGGATTTTTGCCGGGAAAGGGCAGGATGATTCCGCGCCGCCTTAACTGCCGGCACAGGCACTTAAACCACAGGGGGATATTTTCACTGTAGTTATACTTGTGGTGCAGATACTGCACCTTGTTGTATGGCAGGAAACCCGCAGGAACGCCGTAAACAGGGCGTTTCCGGCAATAAGGCCGGCCAGTCAGATGTGCTTTAAAACACACTGATCTATACCAACAGGTAAGGCTGGAGATTTTAGGGATACTGAAATCACCCGGCGTGTCCAGAAGCTGGACAGCCGCAGAAGTGCCGTAAATTGGGGATTCTTTGGGATTTGCCGGGATTTAAAGGTGTGTTTTAAAGCACACCTTTACTACTTTGAGCGGACAATTGTTCTCTGCCAGATAGCCACTGCCTTGTCCGGCATCTGGACAGCAGCAGTGGCGGCAGGTGACAGTGCCGCTATAGGTAACACTATAGGATTACTTTCCCTGAACCAGAGAATCAGGTTCCCTGCCTGACAGTATTGTGACGGCATCCTGCTATCACTGGCAGGGTGCGGAAAGTGCCGTAAACAGGGCGTTTGTGGGAACCGGCAGGGATTTCAAGGTGTGTTTTAAGGCGCATCTTAGTTCAACTGCAGCAAAAGTAAAGTGTGTTATAACACAGTATTTCAGGAGACAGGAGGGCTGGAAGAGTGAAAAGGAAGTTCTGGAACTGGATCAAAAATGACGCGGGCGGGGAGGAGGAGCGCACCCTCGTGCTGAACGGTGAGATTTCGGATGAAACATGGTACGGGGATGAAGTGACCCCGGCACTGTTCGCAAAAGAACTGAATGCCGGGAGCGGCAACATCACCGTATGGATCAATTCACCGGGAGGAGACGTATTCGCCGCGGCACAGATTTATAACATGCTCATGGAGTACAAAGGCGATGTGACCGTGAAGGTGGATGCGCTGGCGGCTTCGGCAGCGTCCGTCATTGCTATGGCGGGAACCACAGTGCTGATGTCGCCGCTTGCCATGATGATGATCCACAATCCGATTACGGTAGCAATCGGGGATTCCAAAGAGATGCAGAAAGCGGGGGAGATGCTGAACGAAGTGAAAGAGGGCATCATGAATGCCTATGAGATCAAGACCGGGATGGACCGTAAGAGGATTTCACACCTCATGGATGCGGAGTCGTGGTTCAATGCAAAGAAAGCCGTGGAGCTTGGCTTTGCGGACGGCATCCTGCATGAGGGGGAGAGTACAGATGAACCAGAGGATATGGCATTGGAGGGGATGATGTTCTCCCGGACGGCAGTGACCAATTCCCTGCTGACCAAACTCATCCCGAAAAAGCCGGAGGCAAAGGTACCCATAGAGCAGTTAGAGAAGCGTTTACAGTTATTATCACATTAAATTTATGGAGGGAAATGTTATGAGCAAGATTTTGGAACTGAGGGAGAAACGTGCAAAGGCATGGGAGGCGGCAAAGAAGTTCTTAGACAGCAAGCGCGGTGAGGACGGGCTGCTTTCTGCAGAGGACACCGCCGCCTATGAGAAGATGGAAAAAGAAGTGGTGGATCTGGGGAAGGAGATCGAGCGCCTGGAGCGGCAGGCCGCCATTGACGCGGAACTGAACAAGCCCACATCCGAGCCGATCACCAACAAGCCAAACAACCATCCCGATGGGGAGGAAAAGACGGGCAGGGCAACGGACAATTACAGGAGGACGTTCTGGAACG
>CAMWSA010000436.1 GCA_947176785.1 uncultured Lachnospiraceae bacterium | reverse complement strand
CACCAACACGGTGCATTTTACGGATGACGGATTTTCCGGCGGGAATTTTGAACGACCGGGATGGAAGCAGATGTTAAGCCGGATTGAAAACGGCGACATCGGCACAGTCATAGTAAAGGACATGAGCCGTGTGGGGAGGGATTACCTTCAGGTAGGATTCTACACGGAGGTATTCTTCCGTGAAAAAGGTGTCCGTTTTATTGCTGTTTCCAACGGTGTTGACAGTACCAACAACACCAGCAGCGAATTCGCCCCTTTTTTGAATATCATGAACGAATGGTATCTGCGCGACTGCAGCAGGAAGATTACCGCTGTACTTAGAGCAAAGGGAAAAGAGGGGAAACCTCTTACAAATAATCCGCCTTATGGTTATATGAAAGATGCAGAGGACAAAAACTGCTGGGTTATTGATGAAGAAGCGGCGGCAGTTGTGCGCAGGATATTTGCCATGACGGTGGAAGGCATGGGACCGTACCGGATCGCAAAAATACTGTCTGATGAAAAAGTGGAAAAACCGTCTTATTATCAGGCAGTCAGGGGAAGGGGATGTTATAAAAACCAGTGCGATTTTGAACATCCTTATGCGTGGATGGGCGTGAGCATTGTAAGGATGCTGGAAAAACCGGAATATATGGGCGATACCGTAAATTTCCGTAGCCACAAGGAATCCTACAAGGATAAAAAGGCGGTTAAAAACAGCAGCGATGAAATCCTTATTTTCCGGGATACCCATGAACCGATCATAGACCGCAGGACATGGTATATGGTGCAGGAATTAAGAAAGACGGTGCGCAGGATTGACACAAGCGGAGAGGGAAGCCCGCTGACGGGAAAGCTGTTCTGCGCTGACTGCGGCAGTAAAATGTATTACCGCAGGGCAGGGGAGCGCGCCGGAAGGGACTGGCGGGGGATGCCCGACGGAACGGTCAGAAAAACGCCTGCGTCTTTTAACTGCGGCACTTATAACAGCAGCCGCAAGCAGAATGATAAAAAATGCAGTTCCCATTGTGTTCAGGAGGATGCCGTGAGGCAGATCCTTCTTGAAACAATCCGGTATGCCTTAAAAAGCGTCCGCATGGACGAGGCGGCATTTATACAGAATATGCGGAGCGCATCAGAAGTTAGGGATAAAAGTGAGGTAAAAAAGCTGAAAACAGACCTCTCCAAAAAAGAGAAACGCTTCGCAGACCTTGACCTGCTGATAAAAAAGGTGTATGAGGACAACGCAATGGGAAAGCTGCCGGACAGACGGTATGAGATGCTTTCTTCCGATTATGAGAAGGAACAGCAGGGGCTTGAAATTTCCATGCAGGAGATCAGGGAAAAACTCATGCAGTTCGAGGACGATACGGACAGGACGGAGGAGTTTATCTTCCTTGTCCATAAGTACACTGACATTCAGGAACTTACGCCCGCCATCATCAATGAGTTTGTGGACAAGGTGCTGATTCATAAAACTGAACGGATTGATGGGGAGCGTGTGCAGGAGATTGAAGTTTATCTGAATTTTATCGGGAAGGTTGAGCTGCCGGCACAGGAGATTTCTGAAAAGGAACTGGCAGAGATAAGGGAGAAGCAGAGAATCCGTGAACGGAATGCAATGTACCAGAGACGGCGCAGGGCAAAATTCATGCCAAAGACAAAAGCCATTTTAGCTGAGGCGGACGGGGAGGAAAAAGAAAAGGCTTTAGCAGAGGCGCAGGCGCAGGCGGAGGAACGCCTGAAAGCGGAAGACACAAGCTATATCGCTTCCGTCGTCGCCGGAGAAAATAAGATCATTGTGGAAAGCGGCATTTTCCCTACAAAGGAAGAAGTAAGAGCCAAATATGCAATTTAACAAAATAATGTGAAAGAGAGGATTTTGATATGGCAAAACTCAGGGATTATAACATGAACGGAACAATTATTTTAGGCGTGGATGCGGGCTATGGGAATTATAAGACAGCGAGGTGCTGTTTCCCTACTTCTGTTAGCAGGAGCAGTCAGCCGCCGGTCTTTACGAGGGACTACCTGGAATACAATGGCGGCTACTACACCATAGGCGAAGGGCATAAGGATTTTGTTGCGGAAAAGAGCAGGGATGACGATAATTATATCCTTACCCTTGCCGCCATTGCAAAGGAACTGAAAGCGAGGGGCCTGTCAGCCGCAAAGATACACCTTGCGGTGGGGCTTCCACTGAAATGGGTGCAGGCGCAGCGGGATTCGTTTCGTGAGTATATGATGCAGAACCGCCATGTTGATTATAAGTATGCTGGCAAGCGTTATGAGGTTGACATCGTGGATTGTACGGTCATGCCACAGTGTTATGCGGCGATAGCGGAAAATCTGCCTGATTTTAAGGGTGTGCACATGATAGCGGATATCGGCAACGGTACAATGAATGTGATGATACTCAACAACGGAAAGGCGAGCGAGAGCAAGTCGTGGACGGTAAAGCTGGGGGCAAATGAATGTTTTGTGGCGATCCGTAGCCTTATTCTGGACAGGAAAGCGGAGGAACTTCCGGCGGAGATCATCGAGAATTATCTCAGATATGGCAGCACTGATATAGGGGATGAATATAAGGCACTCATGGAGGAAGCGGCAAAGTCCTATGTGGAGAAGATATTTGCGGAACTGAAAGCGCACGGCTATAATCCAAACCTTATGAAACTGTATATTATGGGCGGCGGAGCAAAGGTTGTGGAGCTTGTGGGAGATTATGACAGCAATAATGTCACTTTCAACCATGATATACGGGCAAATGCCAAAGGATATGAATATTTCTGCTATATGAAGCTACGTAGACAGAAAGCAATGGCTTCCGCTGGATAAGGGGGCGCATCCGAATGAAGAATAAAAACCATAATATACGTTTCAATATGGAAAAAGAGGATGAGTGCAGAGCGTGGGAGCTTCTGCACTCCCCACAGGTGCGGCAGATGTTCAGGTCGCAGAACAGATTCGTGATAGAGGCAGTCAATGATTATTACGACAAGTGTGTAGCAAAAATCAATGATCCGTATCTGGAAACGAGGGAGAAAGAGGACGCTTTTGCGGAACGTATCGTGGAAGCGGTGGAAAAGAAAGTGATGTCCAACCTACCGGCGCTTTTCGGTATGTATATGGCGCAGATGCAGCCGTTTCCTTTATCTGTTCCTATGGGGGCATATCCGGTGGCGCAGGGCGGCATGGTGTATGGGCAGACACAAGCCGGAGCATTGCCTAATGGCACGAATACTCCAAATATGGCAGTGAAGGATACGGGAGATATGTCGGGGCAGGACAAACAAAAGAGTGCCACAGAGCCGCCGGACAATGAACTGATTGATTTTGACGCTTTTTAATATGTTTATGGAGTAAGGCTATGGTAATCAGGTTTATCGTAGCCTTATTTTTATGGAAATCGCCATGATTAAGCGTAATTGCAGCCATATTTTAAGAAAGCAAGAGCAAAATGTAGCCGAAAGGCTACAAAATAAGGACAAAGGGCAGCTGTTAAAGGCTGCATAATAAAGGGCGGGCGTTTAAGCCCGCAAAATAAGGGAAAAAAGCAGTCGAAAGACTGCAAATAAGGGCGTAAATGTAGCCGTCTGTTTTGAAACTGGAATATCAGTTTTCAGGCAGGCGGCTTTTTTATGTCTGTGAAGTATCTGTTCCACGAACTGCTTTGGAA
>CAMWSA010000435.1 GCA_947176785.1 uncultured Lachnospiraceae bacterium | reverse complement strand
CCCCCCCCCCCCCCCCCCCCCCTTTTTTTTTTCAAGCCGAAGCCGGCATACGAGACCCTGAGATGTCTCGTGGGCTCGGAGATGTGCCTAAGAGACAGATATAAATAGTTCCAAATTTATCCAAAATACCATTTTTGAACCGGGCCATCAGTATCCCGAGGGGAAGTCCCAGTACATAGGCGATTATAGTCGATATAATACCAATCACAAAGGAATATCCCAATTTTGACATACTTCCTTTATTGGTAATCGTATTTGTGTAATCATCCGTAAACCGTGCGGCATACATCTCGCTCAGCTCCAGAGATCCTTCGGCATATGTGGCAGTGTGCAGATCATCGGCACTCTCCTCAATATGCCCTGTGGGATACGTCACGGTACTCAGCACATAGGTACCCTGGGATGCCGTCATGGTTTCAAACACATCTATCCCACGATTTACAGTATAAGATTCTCCCAGATTCAGTGTCAGAAAATTCTGATGGAACCAGGGGAATTTGCTGTCAAAATATAACAGATATTTATGCTTCGTTCCATTTCCGATTATGGCCGGTGAAAATTTTTCTCCACCGTAAAGGGGATCATAGAGGGTAAATGTCAGGCCGCGCTCCCCGATATCCGTGCTTTCCGGCACATAATGAATATTGTCAATAAAAAACATTCCTGTAAAATAAGAAATCACACGGGTAAACAGAGGCTTATCCCTTGTAGCATAGAGAACCGCCTGCCCTCCGTCCTTCACCTGACCGTTGCTCTTTTTATCCGCCTCCAGACGTACAACCGTATATCCCCTGGCCTCGAAATCCTCCGTAAACCTCTGGATATATTCGCCTGCAATCTCCGAATCCTTTTCCGGAGTCTGTCCCACGAGCGCCGCGGCGGATCTCAGTTCCTCGTCGATCTCCCCACTTTTTACCAACTGCGTAATATAATCGGAGTAATTCACATAGTCTACATAGCCAAACGCCTTAAACCGGCTCTGTTCATAAGTTTTTCTCGCATTGCTCTGTGTCTTGGTGTAATTGCTGTCGCCCGCGAAGATATTGTTTCTATCCATCAGAGAGTATACAAGTATCATAATAAGAACTACCACACAGACCGCGGAGAGTATACCCTTTATTATTCGTTGCAGTATATATTTCGCCACTTTCTTGCCCTTCCCTTATATAAGGAAGTGCGGAGAAGTGAGACTCCTCCGCACCCCCGTCAGTGCTTTCAATTTTCGCTGCTACACTTTAATACAAACCGATATTCTTGTTCATGTAACCATAGGGCTGGATCGTATCAAGGTAGGACTGCGCATCACCATAGTCAGGACCCCAGCCGGAAACACCGGGAGCAGTGTCAAAATTAGCCTCATTTCCGTTGTTGATCCGATAATAAGAATAGCTGTAACTGGTCTGATCGTCAAATGCCACCAGATTAACAATTACCTTTCCGCCCAGTGCCTTCTCAAGAGACTGCTTATAAGCCTGTCTGGAATTGGTAACGCTCTCGCTGAAAGCGCCATAAGGCACATCAATGTTGAGAGGCTTCTCTTCGGAAATTTCTACGCCAACCTGTGCCAGTTCAGCAATTGCAGCATCCAGATACGCCACGGCGTTCTCAGGATTGTACCAGCCGTCAAAACCGTCGCCGGAGCCAACTCCGTCATCAGCCGTCGGATCCCATACAGTAATGGGAACCCCATCTGCGTCAAGCTGTGCCTGCTCGATCTCTCCATAGTAGGTGCCGGCAGGGAAAGTCTTGCTCTCACCGTTGATATCAACCGTCACTTCATTCTGCAGAGTCAGGAAAGTACCGGGTGTATAGGAATTTCTGAGGCTTGCATACTTCAGGTCCTCGCCCACCTGTACCGCGTTGAAAGCCCCTCTGTCAAATGCCATCGCAAGAGCCAGACGGAAGTTCTGGTTGTTCAGAGCCTGCCTTGCCCGAGCCTTGTCCTCATCTGTCTGAGTGGAAACGCCTGTGCTGGCATCATTGTAGTTGGCCCAGGTTGCACGGCCCACATTCACCCAACCGCAATAGGTTGTACCGTTATTGGTGGTTGTATAGCTGTACAGATCGAAGTATGTCTCTGTCTCTCCCTCCGGAATATCCTGCTGCGCCTGCACCAGCGCGGAAGAATTGAACCCACATCCTGCGGCGATATTGGCCTTTGCGTCGTTGTAAGAACGAAGCGGGTCAGAACCGTCATTATAGTAGATGTTGACATTCGGGGTGTTAACGGCATCCTTGTTCCAGTATGAAGGGTTAGCCGCATAACTGGTAACATTCAACTCAGTGTAGTTGGTAACCAGATAAGGGCCACAGTAAGCAATATTGCTGGGGCTGGTGCCGTAATTGCCGGGGGTATACTCGTCGCCCTCCGCAGAGAAGGTACCTCCCTGAGACTTATAGAAAGAGCGGTTCAGAGGGGCAAAACAGCCATATCCCATCATGGTCAGGAATGCAGGGAACGGGGACTCCAGAGTATATACCAGAGTATAATCGTCCACAGCCTGAACGCCTACTTCAGAGAAATCCGAAATCTCACCGTTTATCCATGCGTCATAATTCTTAATGCCGCAGCCGTCGGTGGAGCTCATCAGATAGCCCAACTCATCATGATTATCAGCCACGTGCTGCATGGAAGCAACCCAGTCATCCGCCGTCACTTCACCAACCTCACGGCCCTGCTGATCCACCCACTTCACGCCCGGACGGATATGGAAGGTATAGGTCAAGCCGTCCTCGGAAACCTCATAGCTTTCAGCCAGGGCAGGCTGCTGCTGATTCAGCGCATCATATTCCAGCAGTCCGGAATAGGTACAGGAAATGAAATAGGAATCACTGGTCATGCTGGTAGCAATAACATCCCAGGTTACCAGTTCATAGCTGATTTCATTGTTGTAAGTATCGTTCAGGGTATAGCCTTTTTCATCCAGGAAAGCCTTTGCGTTGGTAAACCACTCGTCAGCCGTCTCGGAATCCCCCCATATGGAAACAAGCTCCGTCCTGTCCTCGGAGCGAAGCAGTTCATTGGTGACCAGATAAGTATACCACTTGTACTCGTCCAGACCCCAGAGAACGGTTGAACCGCTGCGGGGTACGATACGGCTCATGGCGTAATTGCCGCCGTTGCCATAAACAGGCTGGAACACGCCAGACTCAAGCAGCTTGGCCTCGGAAATAGCCATCATCGCCATACGCAGATCAAGATCCTCGATCTCTGCCTTTGCCTTCTGGTAGTATTCATTGAATTCGCCCAGGTTAAAGTCATAAAGGGCATCGGACTTCTCATCATAGTCCATGGCGTCGATGGCCGCCCAGTCGGGCCCCTCATAGACATTCGCTACGGGTTCCTCACCTTCGCTGCTGCCAGTGGGTTCACTGGCCTCGCTGCCAGTGGGTTCGCCAGCCTCGCTGCCGACAGTCGCTTCGCTGCTGTCAGTGCTGGGAGTGCCGCTATTGCTGTCATTGCCGCAGGCGGCCAGCCCAAGCACCATGGAAGCAGCCAGCAGAGATGCCAGCAGTCTTTGTGCTTTGCATTTTTTCATAGTTCTCCTCCTTCTTTCCCTTCTCAAAAAATGAGAGTGCTAAAAGCCATAGCTGTTTGCCATTATAAACAAATCATTGTATATTTGTATACAATGTAACGGTGTATACAGCTACTGTAGTTCAGTATAAATTAT
>CAMWSA010000434.1 GCA_947176785.1 uncultured Lachnospiraceae bacterium | reverse complement strand
GCTCTGCCAGGACCCTGATCATCTCGTCCGTCAGATTGCGCACGCAGGGACACACCGCCCGGGCATTGGAATGACTGGCCACAAAGGGCCTCTTTCCCGTCTCCGCCACATCCCAGAATCCCTTGTCGGACAGATGGGACACATCCACCAGCATCCCCAGTTCCTCCATCCGTCTCACAAAAGCCCGGCCCGTATCCGTCAGACCATGCACCGCATCCGCCTGGAACAGGGACCTATACCCCGAGTGACGGTTTAGGGCATTGATATTGGGATGTGCCAGTTCATTGGGAAAATTCCAGGTCAGAGTCAGCATCCTGACGCCCATGGCATACAGTTCCTCCAGTCGTTCCGGACTGCCGCCGCAGACGCCGCCTTCCTCCACGGTCAGCATAGCCCCCACCTTTCCTGTCCTCCTGCATTGTTCCAGATCCCCTGCATTGGCCACCGGCTGCAGCAAATCCGCGTTCAGGGCCATTTCCTGTTGATATAGCCGGTATAACTCCTGTAGCTCTGCCCATGCCCGGTCCGGACGCAGGTAACCCTGTCCGTCAATAGCCCCGCAGCCCCGCAGGCTCACAAACAGAGCAAAGCACTGAAGCAGATAACCGTTTTCTTTTAACCGCCGGGCATCTATGTGCAGATGATTCTCCCGCAGCCCGCACTCCTCCCCCTTTTCGCCTCGCCTATGGCGAATTTCACTGATGGTATCGCAGTGCATGTCAATAATCATCTCTATCCCTCGCTTTCTTTCTGAATTCCCCATATATAGTCTACGACATTGGATACTTCGCTTTAGGACCTGCAAAGGCTACCCTATATGGCTTTTGCAGGTCCGGAGCCAGAAATTTGTTATGTCGTTTACTATACCTGCGAACGGTTAGCTTTTCCTTCCCCATGTCACATGTTATTCACTCGTGCAGCATGCGACTGCCTTATCCTGCAAAAAGGGCTGCCAGGTAAGCAGACTCCCCGCAGCCCTCTATACTCACGAGCGGTTAAATTTTCCCTTCCTGCACGCCCCATGCTGCCTGAATTTGCAGCATGGGGCGTGCAGGAATTGGCAAATCTTAGCGGTCGTTAGTATATATCCTATGCTCATTGTGCCTCTGTTTCCGCAGGCTCTGCAGATTTCGTGGAATCCATGGGTTCCGCGGCCTCCACAGGCCCTGTGGGTTCCGTAGACTCCCCGTTGATCAAAACTGCATTGTCTTTTAAATATTCTTCCCACAGGCTGAGATATTTCGCTTTCAGATGTACCCCGTCAGAAGTATAATCCTTCACCAGGCCTCCGTCCTCGTCGCAGACCGCCTGGTTGACATCCAGATAAAAGATCCTCTCCCCGTCCGCCAGCTGGCTCAGGGCCTCATTACGGGCCTCGATCGCTTCATTATTGATATAATCTCCCTTTTCGGACCTGGCCGTTGTAACCTTTAGTATCCCCTCAATATAGATAATGGCGTCCGGCTGCAATTCCTGTATGCGTGCAATGACTTCCCCATATGCTTTCGCAAAGCTCTCCGGCGTACCGCCCCCGACTTCATTGATTCCCATCATAATATAGATTTTGCCAAAGCCCTGGTGCTGCAACGCCTCTTCCACCGTAATCTTTTCCTGCTGCTCCGGCACTTCCACAATCTCCGCGCCGAGAAGCTTGTAGATCGTCATGCCGGTGGACGCATAAAAGGTTGCGATATCTCTGAAACTGCCGTACTGGCCCAAACCCACGGTGCGGGAATCCCCCAGGAACAGGGCATCCGCAAAATAGTCCTCCTCCACTCTCCCTATGACAATCTCCGGCTCCGGTGGCACTTCTTCCCCGACCATATCTCCGGGCGCTTCCGGGTTCTGGGTTTCAGGCCCCATAGCTTGCGGATCGGCCGTTACTGCGGGTTCTGCCTGTCCGGGTTCCCCATCCTGATACCCCGGCTCTACGACACCGGCCCGTTTTCCTCCGTCCGCCGCTTTCCCCAAAGTATAATCCTCCGATATGGAATCAGAAATGTCCTCCTGCGTCCCCCCCGCCATGGGAATCATATTCTCCCAACCGGTTATCTTCAGCAGGTCTCTGTCTATACCGCAATACACTATGCCCGTTATCGCCAATATGATCACAAAGGACCATCTTTTCAACCACTTCAAGGTCAACCTCCACCTTTATCCGCCTTTAAAAGTTCCGATACATGAAGGGATTCTCCCCCTGTAACAGAATCCTGTGTACACAAAACCAGAAACCGGCCGCCAGCAGGAGCATTCCCAGCCATTTCTTCTCCAGCTTCTGAAAGATCCAGCGCACCAGAGGCGTGCTGGCCACCACGCCCGCCGCCAGCAGCGCTCCGTAATCGCTCAATGCCTTCTGCCAGTCCCCCACATACATGGCCACGGCACTATTCAGCCCAAACATCCTGCCCAGATAAATACTCAGTTCCCCCAGATCCGGGATAGCAAAACATACCCATGTCACCGGAACCACTGCCAACAAATACAGATGGCATATCACGGAGGCCATCCCCTGAACCCTGTCCCCGGTGATCCGTTTCCACAACCGCCCCACCTGTCTCTCCAGAACAATCAGCAGGAATATCCCCATGCCCCAGATCATAAAGTTTCCGGTGGTGCCATGCCACAGGGAGGTCAGCAGCCATACCGCCAACAGGTTGAAGACCGTCCTTCCCTCCCCCCTGCGGCTGCCGCCCAGGGGAATATACACGTACTTGCAGAACCAGTTCCCCAGCGACATATGCCATCTGCGGTAAAACTCCCTCATGGAAGCGGCCATATAGGGCTGACGGAAATTCTCCGGGATTTTAAAGCCCAGCATACGTCCCAGCCCCATGGCCATCAGGGAATAACCCGCAAAGTCAAAGTACAGCTGCAGGGAATAAGCCACTGCGGCAATCCAGGCCAGAGGTGTGGAAATGCTCTCAAAGCCGGTAACCTGTACCTCGTTCCACAACAGCGCCAGCCGGTCTGCCAGCAGCACCTTACCGCACAGTCCCAGAATAAACAGCTTCAGCCCGTCCTGCATGCACTTCGCATCACAGCGGCGGCGGTGCAGCTGCCTACGGAGGTCTTTGTAGCTTGTGATAGGCCCCATGACTAATTTGGGGAACATCATAACATATGCCGCAAAATCAATAAAATTCCTCTCCGCCGCAACCTCTCCGCGATATACATCCACCAGGTAGGAGGCAATCTGGAAGGTGTAGAAGCTGATGCCCATAGGGAGCATCGCCCCACCCTGATAATATTTAAATAGAATCAATATGCCGATGTTCACTGCCAGCGCAGCCACCAGCCCCGTCCTCCTGCGAATCACCCTGGCCAGGATATAATTGACGGCAGTGGACACTGCCAGAAGCCCCAGTCCGCGCAGGTCTCCGGAGGCATAAAAGACCATGCTCCCCAGCACCAGAACCACATTTTTCAGCTTCTGTGGGACAATCATATACACCAGCATAAAAATCGGGAGAAAGTACAACAAGAATTCAATACTGCTGAATACCAAGACGACCACATCTCTCACGTAAATTTTTATAATAAAATTGTAGTCCCAATTTCTACAAAATACAAGAAAATATATCTTAAATTTTCATTTCTTTTCTTCACAACTTTGCAACAACTTTTTAAGAATTATTGCCAAGACATCAAAAATGGATTACACTGTTGTATACTGA
>CAMWSA010000433.1 GCA_947176785.1 uncultured Lachnospiraceae bacterium | reverse complement strand
GTGATGTAGTCTAAAAGTGAACAAAATAAATGCTAATAGCTTATGAAATGGGTGGCATTATGGAAGGTAAAGGATTAGGCAAACGTATCAACATGGTGAGGAAAGACCGGGGATTCACGGCGGACAGGCTCTCGGAGCTGTGCAATATCAACGCAACTTATCTCCGGCAGATTGAGGGTGGGACGGTTGAACATCTGCGAGAAGGCGAGGGCCACGATAAAGTTGTAGGTGGTGTCGCTGATAAGGAAGAAAAGGGCCGTCCTTTCATCCCCAAGGGTGTCCAGCCCCAGCTCGTCATAGCTCATAATCTCCCGAAGCTCCGCAATGTCGAAGGGAGCCAGTCTGGCGCCGCATGAACGGCAGGGATCCCCATATTTTCCAGCCTTTCCAGACGTGTTTGCATCGTTTTCCACGAGGCGATCCCGTCATGGGTCCCCACACAGGCATAAGTAGGCGCATCTGCATCCGAGGTATCTGTATAACCTGTGTATTGCATAATAACTGCCGCTGCCTGCGGTATGTCATTTCTTTTTGTCAGTTCCCGCAGATAGTCTCTATTCCCCAAAACCGCTGCCATCCTCGCTCCGGCAGAACCGCCCCAGAGAGAATATCCGTCTGCCTTTATTCCAAGCTCCTTCGCGTTGTCATACAGGTAAGTGATCGCCCTCGCCAGATCCTCATATGCCTCGTCCGGACGGTAGATCAGCGCAAAAGCATGATATCCCATCTTACTGACTTCCAATGCATGTGGAAAACTGTCGTGCATGGCTCCCACATACATAAAGCCGCCTCCGGCATTCATGATGGCAAATTTTTCGCCCGGATTGCCACCGAAGTAAAACAAGCCAGTATCTGCCTTCGACGCATCCTTACGAATTTCTTCGTCCGGGTATATGCTAAAAAATATCTTCTCCCCTGCCTCTGCCCTTGCTTTCAGATGATTGACGATCTCCACTGTTTTTTCCGGCTGGATATCTGAATACCAGACATAAACATTCTCAGATGAGATCTCAGATAAAGCAGCATCCTCCGGCACCGTGCGGTCCACCGGGAAAAGCAGTCTTCCAAAATCTCCAAAAGCGGGATCTTTTATCACCTCTCCCACTGTAGAATCCAGTGTAAAACAGGCTTTCCCGAAACTCTCTTTATCCTGTTTGTTTCCACCATTCCAAAACCACATAAGGCCATTATAGGCGTACTGGCTGGCATAATCCCCATCGTGTACGCCGCC
This sequence comes from uncultured Lachnospiraceae bacterium, assembly GCA_947176785.1. Lineage (GTDB taxonomy): Bacteria > Bacillota > Clostridia > Lachnospirales > Lachnospiraceae > Acetatifactor. The sequence goes on along the minus strand of CAMWSA010000433.1, from coordinate 2,451 downwards.
CTCCTGTTCCCTGAATGCCAGATTGCCTTCCTGCTCATTGTCTGCCATCACAAAAGTTTTGTCTGACACTGCTGCCATCGCCTCCAGCTGGCTTTTGAACGCAGAATACGCAAAGTCATCCGTCCCGGACATGGCATAGATAAAGAAATCCTCTGCCGTATGCCCGGAATCCCTTACCATATCAGCCAAATATTCTCCGTCTGTACTCAGGCTGCCGCTTGCCGGCACAAACTACCGGAAATAATCAAGACAATACTGAAACGTATGCCACGTTGCCACGGAGCCCATGGTGGTGCCCTGAAAGCGCATGTCGGATTACCTGAGTTCCTTACAATTTCTTTGCCAGTTCCTGAGCCTCTTTTGTACTGGTCGCCATTCCCTGGTACTCCATCCCATACAGTGCCGCATACCTGCCCACCGTATAATTGCCGGCCGCCATCTGTTCTTTCGTTGGAGATGCCCCCTGAAAGACAAAAAACAGTTTCTTTCCCTGAAAGGTTTCCTCTGAAACCACGCCGTAAGAACGGTCTAACAGATTTCTTACCGCCCCGCTCATACTGTGCCAGTAAAGCGGCGAACCAAGGACGACCACATCTGCCTGTTCCATCTGCCCGATCACTTCCATAAACTGGTCGTCCCCATACGCCTGCCCATAGGAATAGATTTTGTAATCCACCAGATGAATGGTGTTATATTGCTTTCCCGCTAACAGCGTACCTGCCAGTTTCACAGTGTTGCCATTTTTGTTTGGACTTCCATTAATAAATAAAATACGCATATCATCTCTCCTTTTTCATGCTAAAATGTTTCTTTGTTATTTTATCCCAAGGCTTTCTGCCCACGCTCTGATATCATCCTCACCCGCTGCCACATCTTCCCTGGACAGAGACAGCGTATGATCGCTGACGCTGGCATCCGGCCGGAGTTTAGAAATGGTATCTCTTGTGGCTGAAAACCCGCTTCCGCCATGAGTGACAAAAGGAATAATGGTCTTGCTGCCAAAATCATACTCCTCCAAAAAGGAATAAACCGGCATCGGCAGGTCTCCCCACCAGTTGGGATATCCTAAGATCACCGTATCGTACTGTTCAAAATTCTCTACATGGCTGGATAATTCCGGTCTCAGGTCTTTTTCCTGCTCCTCTGCCGCCTGGTCCACCAGTGTGTCATGTTCCAATGGATAAGTATCTTTTGTTTCGATCCGAAACAAGTCGCCTCCGATCGTTTTCTGCACCAATCCCGCTACATATTCCGTGTTACCCATCTTTTCACCGTCCTTTACCACAACGCTTGCTCCGGCAACGGCATCATTATCAGAAGTTTTCACATCCTCGGGTACCGTAAAATATGCGATCAATACATGGGAATCCCCTGCCGTGCGATCGTTATTTTTTTCTGATGACTCCCCGCTGCCGCCATTTTCTGATACAGTTTCACTTTTATTTGACGGGATAGTTTCACTGCTTTTATCTGACGGGACACTTTCACTGCTTTTATCTGACAGAACAGTTTCGCTGCTTTTATCTGACAGGACACTTTCGCTGCTTCCGGTTCCTGATGGATGTTCCGTCTGCCCGCAGGCTGACAGGCCCAGTCCAAGCAGGATACCAAGAAATGCAATTCTTAATTTCCTCATACACAAATCTCCTTTCCATACTGCTATTTCACTTTGGAACCACCAAACACATCCGACATTTCCATTGCATCCAGCGCATCATCCAGTGCTTTTACCTCATCAGGCGTCAGTATAATGTCTGCCGCATCCGCATTTTCCCTCATGCGCTCTGCTTTTCTGCTGCCCGGTATCGGCACCAGATATGGTTTCTTACATAATATCCATGCAAGGGAGATCTGCGCTGGCGTTGCATCCTTTTCCACTGCCACTTGATGGAGTAATGCCAGTAATTCCTGATTTTTATCAATTCCTTCACTGGTAAACTGCGGCATCATACTCCGATAGTCATATGCCGTGTCAAATTTTGCATCTTTTCCGTACTTCGCTGACAAAAACCCATTGGCAAGGGGCGAAAATGCTACATAAGAGATATTCAATTCCTCCAGCACCGGAAATAACTCCTCATGCCAGCGCGCCATCATGGAGTAACGGTTCTGGATGGCTGTCACAGGACAGACTTCATGGGCGCTGCGTATGGTTTCCTCATCCGCTTCCGAAAGCCCCCAGTGTGTGATCTTCCCCTCCTGCATCAGTTCTGCCATGACTCCCGCCACTTCCATGATGGGAACATCCAGATCGATACGATGCTGATAGTACAGGTCAATATGATCGCAATCCAGCCTCTTTAAGGATGCCTCCACCGAAGCCCGGATCACTTCCGGACGGGAATCCGGCACCAGCGGCTTATTCACAGCGCTGCTCTCCATATCAAAATGAATGCCAGCAACAATTTAGACAATGTGTTGCATTTTATTGGCTGTCCGGACGCCGGGAGA
>CAMWSA010000432.1 GCA_947176785.1 uncultured Lachnospiraceae bacterium | reverse complement strand
CATACACACCTGATGATTCATATAGGGCCGCTCTGCCGTCCGTATATGTATCAGTGTATTGTCCCTGATATGCTGTTCCGGTTTCTGCTGTTTCTGTGCCTGTTTGCTTAAAAAGCTATATCTATTATATCATCAGACGCAAGATTCTCCCAGTCCATATCTAACATTTTTACAAAAGCTTCGTACTTTCCTCTGCCCGCATATCGCTGGCCTCGCCTGCGATATTGCACCAATCAGTATTTGGAAGTTCTACTTCCAAACTAACTTCCTTGGGCGCAATTTTATGTCGAAATGCGCTTGTCTCTGAATAGGGCCTGATCGCCACTGCCTTTCTGTGAGGGTCAAAATGGATTCTGTGGATATCTGTACAGATCTCCACATCAGAGCCGCTCTGTATGGCTTCTCTCAATTGTTTCATGAGGATTTTGTCATGCTGTGCTGCAAATATAAAATCAAATGTCATAATCATATCATCATAACCTCTCAATCATCATCCACGCTGCCCAGCCCAGGCTTCCCACCAACAGAAGTGTGATCCCCCTATTGATCCATCTGGCCGCAGGCCGGGCCATATTAAACGTATAGTTGGTGTCGCAAAACCTGTTCTGTACGAGCAGATGGGGATCCTGGGGATTCTCATACCACCCGGTTTTCCAGTACTCGTCGTCGTCCACTTCCACCGGCTGTTCATCCGCAGCCAGAAGTCCTCTCTTTTTCTGAATGGCACTGCCCCAGGGCAGCAGGACGGCAAAGGCGGCCGCCAGCTGTAACAGCGCATAGACAAACCAGTCCCCTTTGCCGGGATTTCCTGCCTGGAACCAGCGCAGAGCCAGGTACAGCCAGGCGGCGCAGTTCCACCCGTCAGTCCCCAGGAATGCTCTGGCCCAGGTTCGCTTCACCAGCCCATTAACCGCTATATTGACCTTGCTGTTTTGGCTGTACACCACATTGCGTTTCTCCACCAGATACAGACGCATTGCCCAGATCAGGAGCGTCACCGCCATGGCTGCGCCTCCCAGCACCGGTATCTCCGGGCCTGCCTGCCCGTTTTGCCGCTGCAAATGCACATACAGTGCTACTGTCGTTGCCAATTCCGCCGCCAGAAGGAGCAGATGCCAAAATGCACTGGAAGCCCTCCGCTCAGACATCGCCGAAAGTTCCGTGTCAATATACACCGTCCTGCGGGACTTTTCCCTTATCCAGCCCTGCTCCTGCTTGAGCCGGTACATGCTGCGTACAGGCATCACCATCAGGATCTCCGTACCCGCCAGGTATGCCAGAAACCAGAATATCCAGATCAGCAGCAGCCACTCTGCACTGAAAAAACTGATCAGACAGACCAGGCTTCCCAGAATGATATGAATATTTTGATACAAATTCCAGCGCCGCCTGCTCTGTCCGCATAGCGCCTCCACCTGCGGGTGCCTCACCTGCTCCTTCGGAATATGAACTCCCAGCAGCATCCCGTTTTGATAGACAAAATTCTGGTGATAGGCGTGTTTAATGAGCAGGCAAGTAATTAAATCGCAAAACATACATATTAAAAATATGAATATTCCCATATTATCACCTCTTCCATATAGAGTTCCGCATATCCCCTACCGGCCCCCAGGATCGGTGCTGCATCCCAGGACGCTTTGGGGCGTCCTGGCCTCCAGCAGGCGTGCCTCTCGGGAATATGCTGTTTTAGGGTTCCCCATGTCCCCTACCGGCCCCCAGGGCCTCCGATGTATCTCAGGACGACTCAGGGCCGATCGGGTGCATCCCGGCAAAAACCTGCTCGCACAGCGTCAGAAATTCCGCCCGCTCCATCCCTTTCATCCTGGCCTCTGCAGACAGCAGTTCCAGTTCCGCTTCCAGTTTCTCCCTGTACTTCTCATCCCACTGCCGCACCGGGGATACGGTGGCCCCCCTGCGCCGGTCAATCGTGATAAAGCCCTCCATTTTCAGCAGCTGGTAGGTTTTGTTTACAGTCATGGTATTGACCCCCGCATCCCCCGCCAGCTGGCGCACCGTGGGCAGACGCTCTCCCTCCTTCAATTCCCCCCTGCCGATACCTGTAACGATCTGATTGCGCAGCTGCACATAGATGGGTATGCTGCTGCCGGTGTCCAGGCTGATAATCATGTCGCGTCACCTCTTTCTATGTATTGTTTGTATTATACATAGTAATACATATAATACTTTTTGTCAACCACATCTCACAGATTGAACAAAAAATGCCAGAGCCGAAAACATTCCCGTTTTCATAACCCTGGCACAGTACTGCAAAGTCGGGGTATAAGGCCCCCGAAACCCGCCCCATACAGCGGACCGCCCTATCCCCTATAGCTTATAATTTTCCGCCTGGGAGTTGAACAGCTTGTAATACAGACTGTCCCTCTTCCCCATCAGGCTCTCATGAGTGTCAAAGTCCGCCACCCTGCCGCCGTCCAGGATCAGTATCCGGTCGCAGAACACGGAGGAGGACATGCGGTGGCTGATATAGATAGCGGTTTTGTCCGCCACCAGGCCGTTGAATTTCTCATAGATCTCCGCCTCGGCAATGGGGTCCAGGGCGCTGGCAGGCTCATCCAGGATCACCATGGAAGACTTCTTGTACAGGGCCCTGGCGATGGCGATCTTCTGATCCTGTCCCCCGGACATCTCAATCCCTTCCTCGTCATACTCCTTACCGAAGCGGCTGTGTATGCCCCGGGGCAGTTCGTCGATTTTTTCCCGCATCCCCACCTCGTCGATGAGGCGGTTAATCACCTGCTCATCCCCCTGCTCCATGCAGGAGATATTCTCCGCAATGGTAAAATTAAAGAGCCGGTAGTCCTGGAAAACGGCGGAGATGGCTTTCATATAAGAGAGATAGTCATAATCGTAGATATTCCTGCCGTTGACCCGGATTTCCCCGCTGTCCGCCCGGTACATGCGGCAGATCAGCTTCACTAAAGTGGATTTTCCCGCGCCGTTTAAGCCCACGATGGAGATTTTCTCCCCTCTGCGTATCTGGAAGGAAATATCCGACAGCACCGGCTTCTCCGCCTTGGGGTACGTAAATGTCACATGGGAAAATTCCAGCGTCTCCACCGAACCCGCAAAAGGCTCCCCGCCCTCCGACGCCGTCTCCTCCGCAAGACTCATAAACTCCATGTAGGGTTCCAGGAAAGACATGGATTCTATGGCCGAAATCACATTCTGCCCCAAAGCTGCCACCGTGGAGGTAAACTGGGCCGCCGCAGACACATACATGGTCAGATCCCCCAGGGAAATCCTTCGTCCAAGGGCGTCCGACAGGGTGCGCAGCCCCACATAGGCATAGCAGAACACCGCCAGGAAATCATTGAGTACGCTGATACCGCCCTCGGTCCTTCCGCCCTGCTCGTTCATTTTGTCAAAGAGATCGCAGGTGTCCCGGGTAAACCGTGCTGCCCGCTCCGTGACCATGCTCCCCATGTCATAGAGCCGCATATCCTTCTGATACTGCTTTTCCGTCTGTAAATCCAGATAGTAGCCGAACTTTCGGTTGATGGGAACGATTTCCTGCGTGATCATCACAAGATATTTGGACATCTTCCGGGCCAGCAGAAGCATGACACCGATGCCCAGGGCCAGCACCACCAGCAGCACAGGGCCCAGGGTAGCAAGAATCACCACCAGCCCTGCCAGGCTTACTGCCCCGGAAAGCACCGGGGAGACGCATTGGCTCATCCG
>CAMWSA010000431.1 GCA_947176785.1 uncultured Lachnospiraceae bacterium | reverse complement strand
CTGCCTGCCCTTCCACATTTTCCACGGCACGCTCCCCTGCGCTTTCCTCTGTCCGATCTCCTGCGGCCAGTCCCTTGTCCTGCTTCATGATGATTTGCTCCGTTTCGTTTCTAATGCTATGCCCCGAGGGCTTTTCCTCTGCTCATTCCAGCATCATCTTAATAATTTCCTTATCTGTCTGATGCATACCGACCTTCCCGATATATCCCACACAGCTGATGGTCTCCCCCGCATCTTCCTTCAAAATCCCAGTGTATGCCTCGTACTCCTTGTTCTGCATGGCCAAATAATGCGCCATCATGGATGCGTCCAGGCTGGACGCAATTTTGGCCGCGCAGGAAATCTTGGCACCGTCGCAGATGATGCCGGGAATGTTGGCCAGCGTATTATCAATAGTAGCCTTGATCTGTGAGAGCGTCCCGCCGGCCATGTAGGTGATGGCGGCTGCCGATGCGCAGGAGGCGGAGACGGCCCCGCAGAAGGCCGAAAGTTTTCCAATAAACTCCTTCTGATATATGGTGAGCAGGCTGGAAAAGGCCAGGGAGCGATACAGCTTTTCCGTCGGGATATTTTTCTCCCTGGCATACACAATCACCGGGACCGAGGAGGCAATGCCCTGGTTGCCGCTGCCGGAGTTGATGATGACCGGCATGTCGCAGCCGCCCATGCGGGCCTCCGACGCGGCTGCCGCAAATGCCTTCATACGCGTGACAACTCCGTCCGCGTAAGACCCCCGGATCACGCGGCCTATCCCGATGCCATAGTCTCCGGAAATCCCCTCATATGCTATGTCCATATTATAGCGTATCTGACGCTCATAGATATCCCGGATCAGCGCCAGGTCCACCTCGTCAGCAAAGCTTTTGATGGTTTCCAGCGTAAGCTTAGAGCGGTCTGTAGAATATCCCCTGTCCGCCAGTTCCCTGGTTTTTTCAAAAATCACTTTGCCATCCTGCGTGACCAGAACCACATTCGTGTGGGTATGCCTTACCTCTACCTCTGCGGTATGCCCCGATGCCGAAAGCTCAATGATAAAATGAAGAGGGATCTCGGAATCCAGAAATTCCACCTTGCAGCACCCCTTTTTCAAAAGTTCTCCGGCGCGGAGCCTCTCCGCCTCACCAACCTTCTCCAACACTTCCATGCCGGCAGAGGCATCCCCTGCCAGGGCACCCAGAATACACGCCGTCTCAATACCGGTCAGGCCGCCGGAATTCGGAATGGTGACACAGCGCACATTCTTAATCATATTTCCGGAACACCTGGCAACAATCCTCTCCGGCTCACATCCAAGGGCTTCCCTTCCCCTGGCGGCAGCATAGGCCAGGGCAATCGGCTCCGTACACCCCATGGCCGGAACCAACTCCTCCCTGATAATCCTGATAAACTCATCCTGTAATTCTTTTTCCAACATGTCCATTTTTATACCCGTCTGTGCGCTGGGCGCACACTCATATTAGTAGTTGAATATGCTCTCTACGCTATGCCGCTCAATTCCTGGTACAGCCTCTTGGCATAGCTGTCCGTCATGCCGCAGATGAAATCTGTCACCAGCAGAAGGCGCAGATACAGCTTTTCCTTCTGGTTCCTGTCTCTGCTGTAATATTGGTAAATCGCTTTATAGTTGTCGGAGACCAGTGTCATAAGCTTGGTCTGAACCGCCGTCATGGGCTGTCCGCTGTCATACACTATGGCGGCATCCACAAAATGCTCCAGCAGGAAGTCCATAATGGTCTCTGCGGCGATTTCCAGCTTGTAGATCGGCTCCGAGGTAAAAGCATACCGATAGGCAATATCCCCCAGGGCATCAGCCATTTTTGCCCGGTCTTCCCCTGTCAGTAACTCTTTCCTGTAGTTCCCTTCCATTATTTCCCAATAATTCTGCGCAAACTGGACGGTGGCACAGGCCAGCAGTTCCGCCTGAATCCTGACAATCCAGTTCTGCACCGCATATGCCTCCGGATTGGATACCCCGCGGTCCTGTCCTTTGCCATATCTTTCCTCCAGGGCATCCACCAGCTGATCATATATCTTCCCCGCCTTCAGCTTCTGCCCGCAGGCCCGCAGTTCCGCCACAAGCTGCCGGTAAGTGATGCATCCCTTTTTAAAGGCATCCTCCACGTCTGCCGTCCTGTACGCTATATCGTCCGCCGCCTCCAGCACATAGGCCAAAGGATGCCTGTGCCCCTCTGTGCCCAGCGTCTGCTGGATCTGTGCAAACAAATCCTGCTCCGCGTAAAAATATCCCATCTTCTTTGTGCGGATATCCCCGCTTTTCCCGTCAATTTCCAGAGAGGAAACCGGATATTTGATGATTGTGCCCAGCAAAGCCTGGGTCAGATTCATGCCATGCGCATCCACCAGATAGTGAAGCTTGGCCACCAGCCGCAGCGCCTGGGTATTACCCTCAAACTCATAGAAATCCGCCTGCATCTGGGGAGTAAGCAATTCCGGCAGGGGCCTGCCCTGCAGCCGGAGGCTCCCCATATGTGCCCGAAACCACTCCCTGATCACGGTCTCCCCGAAGTGCCCAAAGGGAGGGTTCCCTATATCATGCAGCAGACCGGCGCATTGCAGGATATCACAGATATATCCCTGGTACTCCGGTTTGAAATCCGGGTCTTTTACCTCCTGCAGGATCTTCTGTGAGATATTCTGACCCAGGGATTTGCCAAAGGAGGAAACCTCCAGCGAATGGGTGAGCCTGGTGCGGATAAAGTCGCTCTTATCCAGCGGAAACACCTGGGTCTTGTCCTGCAGCCGCCGGAAGGAGGCGCTTCCGATGATCCGATGATAATCCTTCTCATATTCCGTCCGCAGATCCCCTGCCCCGGCCCCTTTTCGCCCCGGGCGTATCCGCTCGTCACTCAGCAATTTGCTCCACTCCATGAAAATCCCTCCTAACTATACTTACAAGCGGTCAGATTCTCCTTCCTGCACGTCATATGCCTGCCCGATTATGCAGCATAGGGTGTGCGGGAACTGCACGTCACATGCTGTCCGATAATGCAGCCGTAAGGAACCGGAAAATCCTCTTACCCCTGCAGCCCCCTGGCCTGTCGATCCATATCCTCCACCACGATATCATAGATCTCTCCCAGGCTTGCGCAGTATTCCAGCACCTGCCAGGGCTCGTTGGTGTGGAAATGAATCTTGATCAGTTCGTCATCTCCCACCGCCAGCAGGCAGTCTCCCTTAAAATGCTCTGTGATATAGTCGTTAATGGCATCCTCGTCCAAGTCATGCCCCTCAATCAACAACTGTGTGTCATAGCGAAATTCTAATGCTTCCATAATTAACCTCCTGTTTTTACCACTATAATATATCAATATCTGTGGATACGCTTTAAAGGACAGTTCCTTAGTCCTGCTGCATGTTACACTGCCTGAATATCCTTCTGAGCATGAATACGGCCGCCGCCGCCAGTACCATCTCCGCAAAGGGCTGGGCATAAGGCAGGCCGTACAGAGGAAACAGCCAGTTTAAGATAAACAGGGCCGGGATCTCCAGCACAATCTTGCGCATCAGGGCAAAGACAAGCGCGTTTTTACCCTTGCCCAGAGCCTGGAATACGCCCACAGCCAGGAAATCCATCCCCAGGAAGGGCATGGACAGGCTGAAGCCCCGCAGGAATTTTGTACCGTAAGCTATGATGGACTCGTTTTCCATGAAAGCCCTGGTCAGCCCCGCCGAAAAGAGCCAGA
>CAMWSA010000430.1 GCA_947176785.1 uncultured Lachnospiraceae bacterium | reverse complement strand
AGTCACGTCCTTATGTACAGTACTTTTGCTCACGCCAAACTCCCGGGCAGTCTGTCTGACTGTGGCATTGTGGTCAACAATATAATTGGCAATGCTGATCGCACGCTCTTCAATATAATCCTTCAAAGGTAATCCCCTCAGAACACTTTTATACAGTGTATGAGAGGGGCCGGGGAGTTATGCGCTCCCGATATATGAAATAATTTTCAAGCCGCAATTCTTCGGAGTATGTCCGGAATTTTAGTTACACTTCCGGCCTAGCCGATTAGGATTTCTAGTATTTCTGAGTTTTCATAACCATGCATATTAGAGTGTGCAAGTGAATTTTACCATGTAAACTGTAGAATGACAACTTGTGTCTTGTAAAGCAATGGTGAATACGTTATAATGTTTTTGCCAGACCAGGTTGCCGCATATCCGGAATTACTTGAATTTTAGTGCATTTGCGTCCCATCAGGAAGCTGGAAAAGGACGGGGCATCATCAGGAAAATGCCCTGGCAGTCTGAAAAGAATCCTTTTAAGAAATCTGACGGAATTTAACAGCCGCTCATTTTCTCTTTAGGGGGCGGGCAGGATGTTTGTTGATATCTCCGATTTATCACAGGCGGAGAAAAATTAATTGTGAGAATTCAAGAATGAGCGTTAGAACCAATGGAGTTTTGGCATTTAGCATGTGCCTGAAATAAATATAATAAAGGAGACCATCACCAATGAAACAGGACTTAATTGTAATTCTGGACTTAGGCAGCACGCAGAACACGGTAGTTGCCCGTGAGATCCGCAGTATGGGGGTATACAGCGAGATTCATCCCCATGATATCACTGTGGAGGAACTGCGGGCAATTCCCAATGTGAAGGGGATCATACTGAATGGCGGCGAAAACCGCATAGTAGACGGACAGGCCGTGGAGATCAGGCCGGAATTATATGATCTGGGCTATCCAATGGTTTCCATTGATTATCCCCAGTCAAAATGCGCCACACAGCTTGCCGGCCTTCCGGATAGGGAGAAACTTAAAAAGTTTCTTTTTGAGGATTGCAAGGCCGAGGCTAACTGGAACATGAAGAATTTCATTGAAGACCAGGTGGAACTGATCCGCAGCCAGGTAGGAGACAGGAAAGTGCTGCTGGCCCTGTCCGGCGGTGTGGACTCCTCTGTGGTGGCCGCCATGTTGATCAGGGCCATCGGCCAACGGCTGGTGTGCGTACATGTAAACCATGGCCTGATGCGCAAGAACGAGTCCGAGAGCGTTGTCAAAGTGTTCCGCGACGAACTTCACGCCAACCTGATCTATGTGGACGCATCCGAGCGCTTTCTGGGCAAGCTGGAAAATGTGTCCGATCCGGAGCAGAAGAGAAAAATCATTGGCGGCGAGTTTATCCGTGTATTTGAGGAGGAGGCCAGAAAGCTGGAAGGAATTGACTTCCTTGGACAGGGAACCATCTATCCGGACATCATTGAGAGCGGAACCAAGACGGCGAAGATGGTAAAATCCCACCACAATGTGGGCGGTCTCCCGGAGGATCTGAAGTTTGAACTGGTAGAGCCGTTGAAACAGCTTTTCAAGGATGAGGTGCGGGCCTGCGGCGTAGAACTGGGCCTGCCTCATGACATGGTTTACCGCCAGCCATTTCCCGGCCCCGGTTTGGGCGTGAGATGTCTGGGAGCCATTACCAGGGACAGACTGGAGGCGGTTCGGGAATCCGACGCCATCCTGCGGGAGGAATTCGCCAGGGCAGGATTGGACAGGAAAGTATGGCAATACTTTACTGTGGTGCCGGATTTCAAGTCGGTAGGTATGAAGAACAACGCCAGGGTTTTTGAGTATATGGTGATCATCCGCGCCATCAACACGGCGGATGCCATGACCGCCTCCGTGGAGAAGGTGGATTGGGATGTGTTGGAGCGGATAACGGAGAGGATATTGGCGGAGGTGGGGAATGTGAACAGGGTTTGCTATGATATGAGCCCTAAACCACCGGCTACAATTGAGTTCGAATAGTCGGAGCTAAGCCGCAAAGCCAGTAAAATCAATGGTTTGCGGCTTTTTTCTTCATTTTATTGCATTACGATTGCATTTTTTATTTCACTTCTTTGTGGTAGGCTGCAGTGTGTTGGTTGCTGGTATAGTCTGCAACGCTTTGGGTGGCAGGTGTATACTGCAGCACTCCAGTCAGCTTGTTGGCAACTTCAAGATTGGTGTTTGGATACAGATGACCATAAGTTCCCAAGGTTGTCTGTATTTTTTCATGCCCCAGACGCTCTTTGATCAACAGGGGATTTTCGCCCATGCTGATGAGCAGTGAGGCGTGGGAATGCCTCAGAGCATGGATTTTGATGCGGTGTACGCCTGCAAGCTCGGCAATCTTTTCCAAAGCCCGTGGTAATGTATGTTTGCTGGTGGGAATACCGTTGTAGCTTAATACATAGTCACAGTTTTTCAGAACTTTTTTCTGGACCTCCTGCCATGCCTTCAGTTCCCTTATGGTATCTTTGTCAATGTAAATGGTGCGGACGCTCGCCTGTGTTTTCGGTTCAACAGGTTTGAAATCGTCCATCGACTTATAATACATGGTTTTGGTTATGCTCAATAACCCTGTATCAAAGTCTATATCCGACCACAGCAGCGCCGACGCCTCACCAATCCGCATCCCGGTCATAAACAGCAGCCAGAAGGAGATAAAGAGGTAATGCTCATAATAATCGCCCTTGTAGAGCAGGGAGATTACCTTCTGAAATTCCTCCAGCGTCCAAAAATCCACCTGTGTCTTTTTGGATTTGATATTTCCAATCATCCTTGACGGATTCTTTTTGGCTATTCCCAGTACAATCGCCCGGTCAAAGGCAAGGGAGAGCAGTCCCTGCACTACATGGATATAGTTTGGGCTGAACTGCTTTGCCAGCTCCAGCTGCCAGCTTTGCACATGGATGGGTTCGATCTCATCCGTTGCCATTTTGTAGAAATATGCAAAGTGCTTCTGAATAGTGGAATATCGGTTCAGGTAAGTGCTTTCCTTTACCTGTGTCTTATACCACGGAAGATATGTATCTTCAATAAATGTCTGAAAAGATACAGTCTTCTTTTTCTCATCCAGTTCTTTGACAGATGACAGGATCAGCTTGGAATATTCTTCCCTTGCTTCCTTCTTGGTAGTAAAGCCGCTGCGGTATTTCTGGATCTGTTTCCCTGTAACGGGATGGTAGCCTAAGTTTGCACGGAAATAGTAGGTTCCGTTGCCCGCTTTTTTTATTGGATCTTTTGCCATGATTTCACTCCTTACATAGATGTGCAAGAAGTACAATCAATTCTGCTTGTCAGGAATGGTTATTCCCAGTAGTTCTTCTACAGCTTCTTTGGGAACCCTGTCCAGTTTCCGTGACTGGTAGTATGTATGTCCCCTTGATACCATAAGTTTTTTCGTTTCCCTTATGATGTCTGCCGCAAAAGATGGTCCATATCCCAGCGCTATTAAATCGCCCTTCGTTACTGTAACCATGCGCCTCCTTTCCTAGCCAGGATATGAGAAAACACAATATCTGGCTATAAGTATAACATATCTGAAAATATTGGTGATCAGCTTCTTGCAAAAATTGAAAAGTTTTTAATAATCTACACATACCTCCCATCACCGTCTCCTGCGCCCTCCCCGGCCGCGTTGCCTGGCTGCACTGTGTGCAATTCAATCCGGACGGGTGGCAGACTG
>CAMWSA010000429.1 GCA_947176785.1 uncultured Lachnospiraceae bacterium | reverse complement strand
GCCTTAAATATATAGCTGTCCCGTTATTTTTCCGGCAATTATCCCGCCTTGGTATTTACGGGCACCTTACCGGGGCCGGACCTCAGTCATGTCTGTCTTCGTTTCCGTATACCTCGCAGAACCGGGCCGCAAAGGCTGGCTCCTCCCCTGCCTCATACAAATGGGAAATGTCCCCAAAGGCTGTCATGCGGAAAGCTGCCTTACCACGCCTGCGTTCCTCTGTGTAAAGGGTAGTCACTGCGGTGGGAGCCGCCACTGTCCCATGCCACAGCACCATGGGGGATATTCCCAGCAGATGGCTAAGCAACACACATTCTACACCAAAATGGCAAAAAAATACCAGCGTGTCCTGGTTGGACTGCTTCGTGCGATAGATCTCTCCCTTGCGCTGATAACCATGTTCCGCCAACACACTGTCAAAATTCTGCACCACCCAGTTATATTCCTCCTGTATACCCACCCGCATTTCACCGGTGAGAGGATCCGTAGCCGTGGCTTCCCTCATCATGGGCGGCGTACTCCACAGGTCACGGCGGTAGAATTCATCCACCCTTGTCCAATCCTGAGGCAGCCAGTCCCATGAAATCATGGTATGGTCCGGCACGTCCGGCCTCATAATCTGAGGGGCAAACTCCCTCAGCCAGGGGCATACGGTGGCTGTGCGCCCCATTTTCTCCAATGTCAGGGATGCCGTATCCCTGGCTCTCCCCAGCGGGGATACATAAAAATCCTTAACCTCCAGCCGGGATATCCGATCTGCCAAAAACGCCGCTTCACGCCAGCCTTTCTCTGTCAGGGAATCCCTCTCATAGTCCGGATCCCCGTGCCGTATTATAATCAGTCTCATTCTTTTATCCTCTATTATAAGTTCCGTAACCGCCCCGACAGCACCATATAGGACATAATAATTCCTGTCCAAAATGCAGCCAGAAATTATTATGGGCGCTGTCCGGGCAGTTTCTGATATAAGTTCCGTAACCGCCCCGACAGCACCATATAGGGCATAATAATTCCTGTCCAAAATGCAGCCAGAAATTATTATGGGCGCTGTCCGGGCAGTTTCTGATATAAGTTCCGTAACCGCCCCCGACAGCACCATACCGGGCATAATAATTCCTGTCCTGCCATTACCACCCGATATGATTGTAGTGGGAATAGCCCTTCATCTGTTCCTGGAAACTGTCTATCTGCTGGCTGATCCGCTTTTTCTCTCTCTCCGGCAGTTCCCCCTCCATCGCCTCAAACAGGCGCTTGGCCTCCTTCAGCCCATCCCGGGCCGCATCCTTATAGTTATTTGCCAAACTGTTGGCCACAATGGTCAGCTGGGCGTCTATCTCTCCCGTTTTTCTTTTAAAGCCAAACATCCTGCCTCCTCTCTGGCCGCCCGGCAGACTTTTGATCCTCCGCCGCGTTCCGTCATTGCTTACATGTACGAACGGCAAAATCACCGCACCATTTCTATTTGATTTCTTTCAGATTGACTTCAAAAACTTCCCGCTGTGCCTGAGGAGGCCCCGGATATACTCCAGGACAGATGCTGCAAATCTATTTTTTTCATAAGCCTCTCCCATTATCACAAAAGTCATTATCCTTATTATAATGGCAAGCCCTAAAAAATACAACAAAAAAGAAGCCCTATTTACAGCTTCTTTTTATTTCCGTATTTGGTTTTGCAAATTCCCTGCAAACAGCTACACCACGCTTTTCATTCTAGCCTTATCTTTCAGGCTCTCCACCAGGTTACCCAGATCCTCCAGCAACTCCTTGCGCTCCCAATGACCAGCATGGAAGCCGCCGGGGTATCTGTATATTATCCGTAGGCTCTTGGAGTATATGCCGTTTCAGAGTTCTGTACTTTCCCCGTTCTCTCCAGATACTCCGCATACCGGCGTTTGACCTCCCGGTATCTGGCCTTGGGCACGGACAATTCCTGACCTGTGGTCAGCGTCATCACATAGCTGCTGATCTTCTGAATATAGCGCATGTTCACAAGGAAGCTCTGATGGCATCTGAGGAAATCCATTCCCTCCATGACAGCCTCGATCTCATCCATCTTCCGGTAAATACTGTATGTCTTATCCGCTGTGTGGAAAATATTTTTATGTCTGCTGGTCTCGATATAGAAAATTTCCTCTGCCTGTAGAGTTGCCTCGCCCTCCACAAATGTAAATGTCACTTGCTCCATGCCTACCTCAATTATGTATGTCTGAAGTTTGGATGATACACATCCATTACTGAGCGGTGTATAACGCGGGCTACGCCTGCGTTATTCCTAAATACGTATTTGAATATAATACATCCAAACTTTCCTTATTCCTGCATACCGCTGGCCGAGCCTGCGGTATTGCACCGATCAGTATTTGGAAGTTTTACTTCCAAACTTTCCTCTGCCTGCATAACGCGGGCTGTGCCCGTGTTATTGCGTCAATCAGTAATGGATGTGCAACATCCAAACTTCTGCTATACATATCATACATCTTATTTGTGTTTTATGAAATATGAGTTGACCCTCACTAATCATATCGGCTGCTTATCTGCCCAGACAAGCCCTTTTGCACCAAACGACTATGTCCGTTTTATGCTTTACAGTAAATACTTCAAACAAAATTCCATAAAGTCATTCTCCCACGTTTCCGCCCGCAGGTAAAAGATGTCCTCATAATCCTCCAGCGCAATCATGCCCACATTGCCGCCTCCCCCTGCACCCGGCACTTTCATGATAGTGTCGTAACCCAGATAGACATAGTCGCCCTCGATCTCCAAATCTCTCAGACACTCCTCCATTCGCTCCCCGTCAATCTGCAGATATCCGCCCACCACCTGCACCGCCGCCCGAAGCTGTGGGGAATCATTACAGACCATGTTCAGATTCTCGTCATACAGGGTCAGATCCGGCAACCGTGTGTACCGGGGATAGGAGGTGGCTCCCACCGCCAGAACCCCCAGCGCCAACACTGCGGCACATCCCCAGCCCAGGTGTTTATGTATACTATGGTATCGCTCCCGCTGACACTTTCCCCTCAGATTGCCAATGCGGCTCTTCAGGGAATGATAGTCCCTGTCTTTCAAAAATGTGGCGGCTCCCGCCGGCCTCATGGTCTCCTGCCCCGCGGCCATTGCCAACAGCATCCTGCCGTATTCCCTCTCGCTGATATCCGTATAATACAGGCATCCCTCATCGCAGGCTTTCTCCATATCCTGTTGCAGCAGCCTCTCACACAAATAGACCAGGGGATTGAACCACCAGTAGATGCGCAGCAGGGCAAACAAATTGATCCATAGAATATGTCCGGACTTCAAGTGCAGCAATTCATGACACAGCAGCACCCTTCCCTGGTCCGTCAGCCTCCGGTCTTCATACCCGGGGTGACTCTCATGTTCTGTCAAATGCCAGTTCAGACGTTTGCCCTTCTCCCGGCGCTCCGTCAAACGCAAGCCCTCACGGCAAATCGGTTCCTCCCCCGCTGGTTCCAGATAAAGATCCGGCATCACGATATAGGGCCGGAATATCCCGCCGCAAAAGGGACTGATTCCATCCTTGCTGATATAGACCCGCACCCGTCCCAGATACCGCCGTGCCCATTTCCAGCGATCTTTTTCGGTCACCCGCCCGACGCAGTCCCTCCAATCCGCCGTCCCCATATGCGGAATTCAGCTCAAAGAATAACAACAATGGAGTTTTTGGAGTTTTAGGGACAAAATTTTATTT
>CAMWSA010000428.1 GCA_947176785.1 uncultured Lachnospiraceae bacterium | reverse complement strand
TCCCACGTCTCGGTCTTTCATGTTGTTTTCGGTTGTTTGTATCTGTTCATTGCAGCTAAAATTTAAGAGTTGTTTGTCTTTATCTTTATCTTATCTCTATAAAGATAAGATAATTAGTTGAATAAACAAAATGAAAAAGCGACAAACTCTGCAAAAAGGTCGTTTAAATTAACCTTTTTCGCAAAGTTTGCCACTTTTTGGGGATATAAAGAGATTCAGATATTTTTCAATTTCAATTCTAACATTTCGGCGTATTTCAATATGAATTTTCGAAATTCATCGAAACTTAATTCCAAATCAAATGTAATAGGTGCATTTGCATCATCTCCGCTTTTATCTCTAATATGGACATTCTCAATGTTTTCTACATTGCAATTTATTATATCGAACCGATAGTGGCATATTGAGTTACGGATATGGTATGCGATATTTTCTATTGAATTTATATCATTGCCTCGTCCAAGTCTATTGGTCTTAATTTTCTTTATATCAATTCCCCAGTTTTCGTAATCAACTAATCCATCTACGGATATATTTTTGTCATGGTCTGCGCATTGTTGCGGCATAATCAAAAGTCCCACGCAGCAATTCAAAAAGAGAGTTTTTTCATAGTTACACTTATGTTCGTATTGAACGAGAATTTGTCGCGTGCGGAAAATAAAATCAATGCGATTTTGATAGCTACTCATAAGTTTCTGTTTATTCATCTAAGGCCGAAATATTAGCAAAATCTTTCCACCATATTGCTTGTTTATAAGCGTCTATGCTTTCCGCTGGCACTTTTAACACGGAATTTCCTGTTGCCGCGAGCTTACAATTGCAGATTGGTGGATTAATTGTTCCGAGTTTTAATAAACTAATCGTTGCAAGACGGTAATTGCCAGCTGCTTGCGGCACTCCGAATGCGCATTCTTGTATGGAAGTTAAATTCTGGCATTCGGTTGCGTCAAAAATTTTTATCGGACATCCCAAGAATGCTCCATAATAATAAGTCTCTCTGTCGCGTGTTATTTTTTTACCACCAATAACAGATAATAATGAATTGGATTCAAATTTCACACTTTGCAGGGAGGAGCATCCCTGAAATGCACTCACTTCAATCGTTTCAACATTTGCAGGAATTGTGATAGCAGTTAATGCCGTACAATTAGCAAATGCGCCATAATAAAGACTCGGATAGGGGATAGAATAAGCACCTGCTATTTTCTTTAATTGCGAATCTTTTTCAAATGTTATTGTTTCCAATGACGTACAGCCTTTGAATGCGCCAGCTTCAATCGTTGTTACACTCGCTGGAATTTGAATTGTTCGCAAAGAGGAGCAGTCCGCAAAAGCACCTTCATCATATTTTGAACCTGCAATAGTCTGTAATTTGGAGTTTTTTGCAAAAATGACCGTAGTTAATGATTGGCATTGTTTAAACGCTGAAGAACCGATATATTCAACAGATGTAGGAATTTCTATCGAGGTAATAGCAGATTGACCGAACGCACAGGTATTAATAGTTGTTAATTTACTATCGGGTTCGAAACGAACATTGGTTAGACGCCTACAGTATTGAAATGCATATTCCCCTATGATTTCTACGCTTGCTGGGATTGTTATATCTGGTAGCGAGCTTGAACCAAACGCAAATTCATCTATCTTTCCCAAATTTGAATTTGGTGCAAATTTCAGAGAATTAAGCTTTAGATTACAGAAAGCTTGTTTCCCAATACTTTTAACATTTGATGGAATTACAATGTTCGTTATGGCTGTTCCTCGAAAAGCGCGTTCCCCGATTGAAATAACATTTTGAGGGATAATAATCTCTTGCAGTTTTCTACAATTTAGAAACATCTGATCACCAATCTCGGTGAGCGTATTGGGCAAAATAATATTTTGGATATTTTCATTTTCAGCAAAGCATTTATTAGGCAATACTGTGAGTTGTATTTCGCTTATATCCAAATTGACTAATTCTTGCAAGTCCCCAATATACAGGAAATCTTCATCATTCAATTCTCCCGTAATTTTTAGGGCGGTAATATCATTGATTGATATTCCTGTTCCTAACAATAACGACCCTAATGTGCCTTTTTGAGAAACATGAACGGCCGTGTATGATGCTGCAGCTTGGTTGATCGTAACCTTTGTAGAAAGATTGTATTTGTCATTAGCGAATTCAATCTCCCCGATTCTGGATTGGGTTGTTGGATTGGCATAAATTGTAAAACTCTTTGTTTGCGCTGAAATAGCTTGTGTATTGCTTTCTTTAATCCAATCAGCAGATGGCTTTATAACTTCAAGTTCTACATTGCTGCTTACCTCGATCGCAATATTTTCACCAATCCCCGAAACTTTATATTCATTCTGAGAGACGGTAATTGTTGGCTTTCCACCAGCCTGAATAATCGTAATGGTTTCTGATAAAGTGCTGCTGGAAATAATTATTGTCCCTTCTCGCTTCTCAAAGTTTGTGTTTTGAGCGACATCAAATGAAAGCGTTGTTGTTTGAAGCGCACGAGTTTCTGTGTTTGTTATCCACTCCTTACAATCTTTCCCTATTTCATATTTGTAGTCAATGTTAGCGTTGACTTCAACTATCGCAGCCCCTCCGTTTGCATCTATTTCAATTTTGGATGATGTAACAGTCAAAGCGTCTTTTTGCTTCTGCGTTATGATAAGTTCTTTTGAAACAGTTCCACATGTAAAGATAAACGTTGCGTT
Source organism: uncultured Lachnospiraceae bacterium (assembly GCA_947176785.1). Taxonomy (GTDB): domain Bacteria; phylum Bacillota; class Clostridia; order Lachnospirales; family Lachnospiraceae; genus Acetatifactor. Next base: position 1,005 of record CAMWSA010000428.1, on the reverse strand, counting down.
GCGTTCATCTGGATTATTATTTTCTATTACCTCGAAAGTGATTTGGTCGTCGCTCCGTCCACTTGTTTTAGACGCTGTACACCACGATTCGCCACCCGTCAGTTCCCATTGGGCATTTCCATCGTCATAATAGAGCCAGATAGTTTCTGCTCCTCCCGTTGACTTAAAAGTCAATACATCGCAAGTCAGAAAAATTGCTTTTGGGTTCGAGCTGCTTCCTATTTCTCTGTCAGAACAACTGCAAATCGTCATTATAGACAATGCAGATAAAAATAATCTCTTCATAGCAAACGATTATATAGGTTAATATTCAAAAAAGCACCGCTTCTAAAATATCATCGACAGATAAATCTTCGAATGATTTATTTTCAGGTAAATAACAATTGAATGGATTGCCTGTGTTTATTGAATAAGTTTCATCGCGAGGTAAAACTGTTACTTCGTTTCCAGCCTCTTTAGCCGCCATGGGTTGAATAATCGCATGGAACTGTTGGGCTTGATCCTTTCGTTTTTGAACGATCGCATTGCGACTTTGTAAACGGGGATTGTAATCTGTTATATTACAGATTACAAATTCTGTGTGTGATTTGTAGCACATAGCTTAATCTATATGTACCGCCCCAACTCCTGCTGCGGTGGGTTATGTGCAAAAAGAAAGTGTGGAGTTGTTCGTTTATCTGACGACAGGCATTTGGCGTAGCCCAAGCACAAATAAACAATACCCCACACCGAATAGAATATATCAGAACGATATACATCTATACACGGTGATGAGTGTTTGTATTGCCTATCCTTGTGCTTTTCAAAATCGCCAAATTTTGTCGTCAAGGATTAGCGAAACACTTTCACTAAACTAATATGTCGCTATCCGTTCGGGACAGCACCACAAAGTTAGAAAATGTTTCTCAATACGCAACACTCGATGGGGTATTGTGGTTGAAAATATGTTCTGCAAAGTTCTTGAAAACAAATTTTTTATCCAATAGTTTGCGGTCTGGAATGAGA
>CAMWSA010000427.1 GCA_947176785.1 uncultured Lachnospiraceae bacterium | reverse complement strand
TTAGCCAGGATCGGATCAAGAAGCCGTCGTACTTCTAAAGTGCATTCTGCATAGAACTGTAAGAATTCAAGGAAGGGAAAGATGCCAAAATACTGCCCAACATTAAAACCCTAATCCCCCAGTTGTGCTGGGGAGAATGGAATAAGCAGTAGCGGTGAGGATATCAAAAAAGCCTCCTGTGATACAATGAGTAAGGTGTTGCAAGCCAAACTCAAAGAACAGGAGGCATTTAAATGGACAAGAAAAGTTTATCACATACTGCTTGGAAATGCCAGTATCATATCGTATTTATTCCAAAATACAGGAAAAAGGTATTGTTCGGGCAGGTATGGGCCGATGTTCGGGATATTATTAAAACCTTGTGTCAGTATACCGCCCAAGTTGAGCATATCGGATTTCATGGAGTACTTGAAAGGGAAGAGTACTCTGATGATATATGACAGGCGTGCGTATTGGCATCACATACCCATCGCTATGAAGTTGTGGGCAAAACACTGTGTAGTGTGAGACCAGGTTCGACCCATACATACGTTGCATATACTAAGGTAGATCCTGTCACTGGAGTGGAGACGGATGTATACGGCGTATGCACTGTTCAGAGGCGTATATATCAGGGGACATGGACATGTCTGATAAAAGAAAATAATGTACCATGTGGGGCAACCTTATCGGAACCATATACTTATGATACGGAATACAAACACTTAAATTGTGGCCAATGAGCAGAAAGGCTGAGAATACTATGTGTACTCGTATTTTTCAGGAGGGCAGGAAGCGATTTGGGCTGCTTCTGTTACTGGGATTATGCGGATTATTTACAGCCTGCGGGGATACCCCGCAGGCTGTTCCGGACTCAGGCGAGAATCAGATATACGGATATTCCTTAATATTCCGAGATATCCCAGACCCTGATGAAGCGCTTCGTGAAAGTGGTATTCTGGCAGAGCATAAGGACTGTCAGGTATTGGAGAGATATCGAGCTTACCAGGGAAATTGTATATATCGCTATCTTGTATTTACGGATGAAAACTATTCTTATTTTGAACAATGTCTACAGATTTTCCGTAAGGACAGCTGGACCTGGGAGCAGACTAGAATTTCCGGCACAGGGTGGGTGGAAGGACGCAGTGTGGCAATCACCTCCGTGGTTGGGGCAACGGACGAGGGCGTGTTTCTGGAAATAATTGACTTTCATGCAGAGGATGGGGAACAGCGGTATCTGGGATTTTTTGACGGGATTGAGGGCAAGCTTCTGATGGAATGGCCAAAGGAAGCAGATAATACCCTGGTTTGCCAGGGGCAGGAGATCAACTTTGTAAACAGCCTCGCAGGTACTGTCTATTCTTATGACGTCGACGGACGTCAGCGTGGTCTGATAACGCTGGACGGCTTTTTGGAGGAGGGCATAGTCAACCCCGCCACTGAGAACACAATATGGTATGGTGGCAGCAGGGACGGCTTACGCCTCTGGAAGGATAGCCGCAAATCTTCCTCCTATGAGTTGATCACCGTTGTGGCCCCTTACGAAGCCCGAGTGGCCTGTGATCCGGAGGGAAATCTTTATTTTGCTGATGCGCAGGCAATCTGGACACAGGAAAAGCAGCCCCGGAAAATAATGTCGTTTTTGGAGAGTGGATACCAGCTGGAAAAATTGTACAGTATTCAGGCGATGGAAGACGGAGATCTGCAGTGCTACGTCTCAGTGGACGGAACCCTGTGCCTGCTGGAACTGCATAGGGATACCCACGAGCAGACATCTGAACAGAAGGAGATCATTTTGTATGGCGCGCAAAACGATATTTTTCTGACGCAGCTGATCACTCGATTTAACCGCCGAAATCCCCAGTATCATATTACCTTCCTTGAGTCCGGGGAGTTTTCCCGCATTCCTGCGGAAATTGCCACCGGGCAGGGACCTGATCTATTGATTTTGTCGTCCTCCGAAGCAGCGGAATATGCCAGACATGGCTATATCCGGAGCATGGAGGGCATTATAGAGGAGCCTGCCCTATTTCTGGATGCTGCAATGGAAAACGGCAGGATAGACGGCATCACATATGGCATCCCATATTGTTGCACGTTGGATTTCCCTGTTTTTTCTACAGCACTCGTGGGGAATCGTTCGTCTTGGACCGTGGAGGAGATGATGCAGCTTATAGAGGAATCGGATGCCGAGATACTATTTTGGTATTTCTCAGACCCCAATGCCTTTCAGATCGTGACGGAATACGGCCTTTATGACAACGATAACACAGACTATATTGACTGGGAAAAGAGAGAAAGCCACTTGGACGAGGCACCCTTTGCCCGCCTGCTGGAGTTTGCAAAAAAATATGGGGATACTGGGGAATATGATATGTCGGAAATCCTGTCCCTGACGGCAAGCGGTAAAATTGCGGGTGTCGCAATTAGTTTACATAGGCTGGGAGAGTTGGACTATGCAGAGAACTTTTTTTCCGGCAGGGCTTCTTACATCGGCTATCCCACCAGTGGCGGAAAAAGAGGTATTTACACCCGAGCCCAATGCCTGTATGTAAACCAGGCCACAGAACAGCTGGAAGGAATCACGGAATTTTTCCGTTTTATGCTCTCCGATGAGGCCCAAAAGCTGTGCGTGGCAGATGGAATGTGCTACCAGATACCAGTCCGTCTTAGCACAATAGCCTATTTGACGGAGCAGGAACAGGCAAAGGCAAAGAACCCCGGGGAGTATGGAATCGGACCTATCAGCTGGCTGGAGGACGGCCTGAACGAGAGTCAGCAGCAGGTACTGGTAGAACTGCTGGACCAGGCAACACCATACAATTTTTATGCATTGGAAATATATGATATTTTATATGAGGAATTGGACCCTTATTTTCAGGGGAACAGATCCTTGGAGGAAGCTGTGGCAATTTTGGACAGTCGTGTGCAAGTATACCTGAACGAAAAAGGTGCAAGATAGACGAAACCCTTGTTCACAGTTTGTTTACAAAACCTTTAATTTTTTTTCAAATCCTACTCATGATTTGTACATTTCTATCCCATATACTATAATCAAACAAAGGAAAAACACCGAGAGACACAGTTATCTGTTTAACAATAAAACTTTTTCATAATAATGCCAAGGGAAGCAATTCCCTTGGCATCCTCCCTTTTTAGGGGAATAAATTATTTATTGGAAACAATACTGCTTTTCCAGTACTCCTCCTGCTCTTTTCCGCTTACACCTATTCCATGCAGCAAACCAGGATCTATAAAAATAATATGCCCATTTTCCAATACTATTTTTGACAATTCACTTTCTCTTGCGATAGCCAATGCTACGCAGACATAACATATCTTCTCATATAGATGTTTTCCCGCTTTTAATCCTTCTCACAAACCATGCGGTTATCTGTAATGTGCTTTTCGGTTTGGAGCCGTCATAATAATTCACATCTTCCGTGATGCCGGTCACCCGGATTAAAAACCGATCCTCCTCTGCTGCGAGAATCTCCATCTTATTGTCCAGTGTCGGCTGATGTTCCCAGTAATATAAATTGGCATCCACTTCGCAGTCTTTGTTGGGTAACTCCATGCATAATCCCGTCTGTGGCACAATGGTTGGCATCTGAGGGGATCGAAATATGAGTTCCCAGGAAGGATTGGCATCCATAAAGGGATGCTTCTCATCATGGGTATCTTTGTGTAAAACGCGTCCCTGCTCAAAATTCATGTCAAGGCAGAATAAATCCGGGTCATAATC
>CAMWSA010000426.1 GCA_947176785.1 uncultured Lachnospiraceae bacterium | reverse complement strand
AACTCGCCCTGCACTCTGCCCCCTACCGCAATATACCGCTTGGGGCCGTCCTTCTTGCGGCATGCCGCCAGCGCATTGTCAAGGGCATTGGAGAGGACTATACAAAAATCCATATCCCTGATCCCGCAGGGGCAGGGGAGTTTTAGACAGCAGGAGACCTCGATTCCGCAGTCCCGGGCTGCGCTGAGCTTTGCGCCCACCAGGATATCCAGCACGGGGTTGCCAATCCTCCAGGAATCGTCCAGCTGTGCCCTGGTATCCTCCATCTCTCCCAGATATTTAAGCGCCTGCCCGCTTTTTCCCTGCCGCAATAGTTCCGCCACCACGGCCATATGATTGCGGACGTCGTGGCGGAACGCGCCGGTTCTCTCATACCGCAGCCGCGCCTCCTCCACATACTGCTCCATGCCGCGGGCCTCCTGCTCCAGCAGCACACATTCCATGCGCAGCCGAAAGTTCTCCGCCGCCTTTTTATCGGTATAGAGAATACAAAACAGACTGGCAATTCCCAGCAGCTGCGTTACCAGCAGAAAAAAACCCGGCTTTCCCTGAATACTTCCGTCCGGCAGCACATAAATCGTGTCACCATAAATTTCCGTGCTGATATATCTTCCCACCAGCACCAGCAAAAGCATGGGAACCAGAGACAATAACGACCTCTCCTGCCCCTCCTGTGCCACATGGAGAAAGTGCCTCTGGATGATCTGTCCGCACAATACAAATAAAAGGAGGGCCAACAGGCCGTTCAGCAGCATCATATAAATCCCCGCCGTCTGAGGATATCGTGCGTAAAAGGCCGGGAAAAGAAGATAGGACAGGGAATCAAAGAGACCGAAGCAGACTTGCAGAAGTTCCACGCACACAGCGCCGTACAATAAGGTTTTCCAGCCTTTTTCCCTGTATAACAGCCATGCGGCTGCCACCAGAGAGGCCCCAAACAAAAACATTCCACTGCCTCCCACAGGGAAGGCCGCCATAAAAATCCCGGCCACTGTCAGGTAAAGCAGATAGTGAACCGCTTTTGCCTTTTTCCCGATGAAGCGGATAAAATAATGAAAACCCGCTAACATTTCCATCCCCTCCACCATGAGAGGATACCACTTTACAATCAAATCCATGTCGCTACTCCCAACTTCCCTCACCCCAGGCGCTTTCCGAAGGCTGCCGTTAAGTATGGCTTTCCGGAAAGCGGCGCAATCAGCAGACTGTGTTATGATTCAAATATCGCAGAACCGCTTCGGCAAACTCCTTTATTTTCAGACGCGAAATGGGGATTTCATACTTACATCTTTCCTGCATACCGCCGGATGCGCCTGCGGTATTGCCCCGGTCAGCAATGGAGGCGCTACATCCAAGCTTACCCTTCTCCCGCATTTCTGCTGTTTGGCTGAAACCCTCCCCCAGACCGCTTTCCAGAACGGCAATCCCTTTCCGATAACTCCGCAGGTACTGCAAATTGATCAGATAGCTTCTGTGGCAGCGGTAAAAGCGCCGGTCCAGCTTCTCCTCCAGCCGGTCGATCCTGTCATAGTAATCCACCGTCTCCCCGGAGCGCAGATGCAGGTAGATTTTTCTGTCCATCACCTCGCAGTACACGATTTCGCCGAGTGTCACAATGCGGCTCTCTGAGCCTCTCTGTACCAGCAGACTCTTCCCCTGGCCGCTCATGGAGGACAGCAGCCTCTCCATGGTCCTGTTGAAATCCTCCGCCCCAATGGGCTTTACCAGATAGTCAAAAGGCTCTGCGGCAAAAGACTGAAAAACCATCTCCCGCAGAACCGTAGTAAATATCAAATATCCGCCAAATCCCCGCCGGCGCAGTTCCAGCGCAGTCTCCAGCCCGTCCACTTCCCCCATGCGGATATCCAGAAAAAGAATATCTATCTCCCGGCCGCTGTCCAGAAGTTCCTCCCCGCCGGAAAACAGGAACACGGAGATCTCCCTGTTCCTGTCGCGAAAAAAATCCACCGCCATCCGCCGAAGGGCATCCGCCATATATGTCTCGTCATCACAAACCGCCACGCTGATCACTTTGCCACCTCTCTCCGGTTCCGTATACCTCACTTCTCTTTGGCCCGCCACCGCGCAGCGCAGATTGGCCCGCCACGCCGGGCCTCTCACTGCCCGCTTTCCCTCACACCGGATGCGGATCTGTTCCAAAAGGAGAATTCAATATAGATTTTACCGTATTTCGGTTCCATATTCCACTCCTATTCCGTGAAATGTCCTATGGATGACGTGAAATGATTATCCGTCCGGAGCGTCCCATGCTGGCTAACCTGTGAAATGCACTTTCCGGCTTAAGGATTTGTCTTTTTGATCGGCAGCCAGAATTTGTATTCCGGCAGTATCCTCTCAGGATGTTCGGACGTAAACCACTGTCTCTGAAAGATATGCTCCTCAAGGTAAGCGCGGCCGTCAAAGTCCATCTCGTACCCACCCATATTTACCATACATTCATAGACTGTCCTGGAGGAATTCTTCATGGACAGGCCGATATCTATGGTTCCGTCACCGCAATACTCATTCAGCACCACATCCCCCACAAGGAACAGGCCCTCCGGCACATCGACTGCCTGCGCTCCCAGGAAGTACTCTCCCTTCCCCTCGTCCCCGTGGAGAAGCATCATGGCACAGTATTCGTGGGGAGCTTCCTGCGGTCCGTCCGGATGGTGCCCGCCCGGAGCATACCCGATATACCTTCTGGCCTCATAGTCGTTCAGATTTTTCACCGCCCATTCCCTCATGAGATTCCACGCCTGTGTCTCCGGCTCCCGGCATTTCACCGTAAAAGCCACGGCCCGGCAGCGGCTCAGTTCCTCCATGCGTACCAAGGGCTTTTCTCCCAGCATCGTATCGCCCTCCTGTATTGTTACCTTCAGCGAGATCGGCGGATAGTCCTTTATTGCCCCGCTTTTTCTGGCTGCGGAAGGAGCCATGCCATGAAACGCCCGAAAGGCCCTTGAAAATGCTTCCGGGGAATCATACCCATATTTTGCCGCCAAATCTATGATCTTCACATCCGAATCCCTCAGTTCCCGCGCAGCAAGGGCCATTTTCCGGCAGCGCACATATTCCCCCAGGGTCATATCGGTCAGAAACGTGAACATCCTTTGAAATCTGGTCAGAGAAGAACAGGCAAGCTGCGCAGCCGTGCGGTAATCAATGGTTCCCTCCAGGTTTTCCTCAATATAGGCCAGCGCCTCGTTCATTTTTGTCAACCATTCCATAGCCTGACACCTCCTGTCTACCCCAATATACCATATTCCTGCTTCCAATTCCTTGCAGAAAAAGTTTCCTGCTGCAAGGCCCCTGCTTGTCGGGCACTGAACAGACATACCGACAAGGCCGGCGGCTTCAGGAAAGGCAATTCACCGCCAGGATCGCAGCACCCAATACCGCCAGAACCACGCCCGTGACCCGGTTTAAGGTGACGGCGCTGGCCCTGTTGGCGAATTTTGCGGCGATCCTGGCCCACAGCAATGTGGAACACACACAGAAAAGCAGGCACCACAGATCAGGCAGCCCCCCGATGGCAAAGTGACTCACCGAACCGGTCAGTGCCGTAAAGGTCATGATAAACACGCTGGTTCCCACCGCCGTCTTGAGTTCATACCCCAGCACACTGGTGAGGATCCGCCGCATCATCATGCCGCCGCCCGCCCCGCTGAAGCCGCAGATAAAGCCCCCGGCAGTTCCACAGACGACGGAATGTATGACCCGCTTTTTCCCG
>CAMWSA010000425.1 GCA_947176785.1 uncultured Lachnospiraceae bacterium | reverse complement strand
TCCTGAAAGAAGCTGCGAATTTCTTCGGCTGTGCGAAGTTTCTGTGATTTTGCCCCCTCACTGACATAGATAGAACCGGAGAATATATAAGGTTTATCCTTGCCGGACGGAACATCAATCACCCAAACAGTTTTATTCACAATATTTACGGAATACAGTTCACAGTGGAGTGCAGGAGATATTTCGCTGATAGAACCTTGAATAGCAGAACGCTTATCGTTTTCTAAGTTAGTATCTACCACTTGCCCGTTATCATCTACTCCAATAAGCAAATATCCTCCGTCTGCATTGGCGAAAGCACATATTTCCTCTGTCAGTTCACGAACCTTTGAAGGAACACGAACTTTAAACTCCACATTGTAGCCCTCTCCACTGTCAATGAGTGATTGTATGGTTTCTGTATTCAGCATAAGTTTTTATGACGATGATACAAAATTAGTTATTATGAAAATTAATCAATTCTCGTTTTCTTCAGCCATTTTTTTATATCCCCAATCAACCAAATATTTAATGAATGGAATAAGCTCCTTGCCTGTCTTGGTTAAAGAGTATTCGACTTTTGGGGGAACTTGGGGATACATTTCACGATGAATCAAATTATCCATTTCCAACTCTCTCAAGGTTTGTGTGAGCATCTTTGTACTTATGTCGGATATTTCACGGCTCAGTTCACCATATCGCATAACCGTATGTTTTGACAGAGCCCAAAGAATACGTCCTTTATATTTCCCTCCTATCCGTTGGAAAGCAAAATCAAGCACACAAATATCTTTTTTAATGTTCTTATTCATTTTTATTTGAGCACATTAATTTGATAATCAATATTCGATACCTTTTAGTCTGTATCATACTAAATTGTACATACTTGATACAAAGATAGTAAACATTTAACTTTGTGGGAAATATTAAAAGCATAAAAATGAAAAAACAGAAAGCATTAATTCTTATAGACCTCCAAAATGATTATTTTGAAGGTGGATTATATCCACTGGTAGGCAGTTTGGATGCTGTATTAAAAGCGCAAAAAATTATACATTATTTTAGGTTAAATTCCCTACCAGTTATATATATACGGCATATTTCATCTAGACAGGATGCAACTTTTTTTCTACCTGATACTATAGGGGCAGAAATACATAGCAGTGTTGCTCCGATAAAAAACGAAGATATAATTATTAAACATTCTCCGAACAGTTTTTATCAGACAGAATTAAATAATTTGTTACAATCTAAAAATATCACAGATGTAGTTATTTGTGGTATGATGACACACATGTGCGTGGATGCTACCGTAAGAGCTGCTAAAGACTTGGGATATAAATGCACTATAATACAGGACGCTTGCGCTACTAAAGATTTAGAATTTCAAGGTTTTAAGGTAGAAGCAGAAAAAGTGCAAGCTGTTTTTTTAGCTGCATTAACACCATTTTATGCCACTATTATATCGACTGACGAGTACATAAAATCATGTTTAACGACACTTTAAATTAAAGAAAATGAAAAGAATCCTTGAATTGAGCATATTTCAGTTATTGTCTGAATATACTCAACACAAAGCATCTGTTGCAGAGTTGACAGATGCTATCAATGAATTGACTGCTTATTTAGTAGAAATAAGTACAGTAGAACAGGATTATGCAGTCCTATTACGTTTTTATTCAATGGGATTAAACAAGCTCAAATTGTATCGTATGCAATTTGGGCAAAAGGAAAATACCCTTTACGCAATTTATTGATGAAGCAATAGGAATAATAAATACAGAAATTTATATTATAAGGTTACGAATTAAATATCCCGAACAGTTCAGGACACATTCTAATACACAACCACTTTCCCCTCTCTACCTCGCTGACAAGACAACCCTTATCAACATCATGGAAATGGTAAGCGGTTTGTTCCTCTCCAAAGACATCGTGTATCAGAACGGCAAGCCCGCCTACTTGGTGGACTTGGCGAAAGCCTTTGAATGGCTGTTCAACATCAAGATAGGCGACTGTTACCAAAAACATGAGGACGTGATAAAACGAAAGCCGGGCAAACTGACCGGGTTTCTTAATGGATTGGTAGAACTTATCAAAAAGGAACATGACAAGAAAGGGTACAGATAACCAACGGCTTACGATTTATTTATAGGGGATTCCATTAGTTCCCCTATAATTTCTTTGCACCTGTTTTCTGAACTTTGCTTCATCAATCGATTGACAGACCATAATGTATAATCAGAAAAATGAAGCAATCATGTATATAGACAATGACGATTTCAGCGTATGGATGCAGAAGCTGTACGCCAAACTGGAAGAACTCTGCAAGGATGTACGGGTACTGCGCAATGCCGACAGGGTGCTGCCCGAAGATGACAACCTGCTGGATAATCAGGACTTGTGCCTGCTGTTCAAAGTAAGTATCAAGACCCTGCAACGCTACCGGGCTATCGGTGCGCTGCCGTACTTCACAATCAGCGGAAAAGTGTACTACAAGGCTTCCGATGTCCGGGAGTTCATCAAGGAGCGGTTCAGCGTCACCTCGTTGCGCCAGTTCGAGAAAGAACACTGCACGAAGAAAAAGAAGTGAATTAAAAAGCCGGGGCGGTTCTGTTCCGGCTTCGCTTTTGTTTTATGGCTTGCCTAATTTGTCGGCTTGCTCCCTTAGCTGCTCGGCTTGCTCGTTTAACAGCCTTGCCCGTTCCAACGCTTCCGCCTGCTTTCTGCTGCGGTATTCAAAGCCTTTCACCGAATCGGTCAGGCTTCGGATGAAATCGTTGTCCCGTTCCCTGCCGAACCTCGTTTCCAGCAAATCAAGGCTGCTGCCGTCTGCCTTTCCTTTCATCAGGATATAGCGGTATTTTATATCGTTGTCCTGTAACCGCTGCATTCTTTGTATAAACCGCACATTCAATGCAAGCGACACAAGACAAATGATTATCCCTGCTGAAAGAAGAAAGAACTTGGGTTTCAAATAGGGAGTTACCCGGTATGTCAGTTTGCCGTACCATGAAACGGGCATTGCTTCCCCTGTCGTTGTATCATCAGCCGGGAACAACACCTTTAACCGTTCCTTGAAATATCGGTGCGAGGTCACGATAAGTCCCTTTATATCTTCAAGGTCTTGTTTTTGGTTCTCGGACTGCCCTTTTCCGATACTGCCGATTTGGTTTAGAATCTCCCGTACCGTGTTTTCAGTAATGCCGGATTTACCTTGCATTTCCGAAATGCGCTGTTCGATAACGTCCAGTCGGTTAATCGTTTCCTCCCGGCTGGCTGGCGTTACCTGCTTCTCCTGCCGTTCTTTCAGTTCCGTAACCATAGAGAGAAGCCCCTCCAAAATTAAATTTTCTTCCATGTTCCTACAATTTTAAGTGTCGTTTCTTTTTCTTCCTTTTTCTTTCACCGGGATTGTCGGGCGTATCATCAGCCGGAGAGGACGGGGTAGAGAACAGACCGCCCAAGCCTGCCAGTAACGGACTGTCGGCTTTGCCCGGTGTCTGCGATAGCTCCTGAACAGGTGCGGAAATCGTCTGTCGGTTGCTTTCGGTGGTGTTCAGCCCCGCATCCCCGAAACATTTATCCAGCTTGTAGAAACTGAAACTGCGGTCTATCTCCGAACCCTTGAACGTATATTCGCCTTTGGAAAAGGATATACCCTGCACTTCGCCAGTCTGTCCCCTGTACTTGAAATGAATCCCGATACCCTTTTCTGCCAGCCGGGTTTGTAACTGCTGCCAGTTCCTTGATT
>CAMWSA010000424.1 GCA_947176785.1 uncultured Lachnospiraceae bacterium | reverse complement strand
GTTTTGACACCCATTTCCCGGTTTCCTTATCAAAAATCTCTACCGTACAGTACAGGTTTCCCTCTATGCTCTGGTGGCTCCTCTTCCAGCCGAAAATCCCGAAGGTTTCATCAAGGATCCTCTGGTCTACCCTGGCATCCTTATACAGCAGGAGGCTTAACCCCTTCTCGTTTACCGTTGCTGCACGGCACTCGATCTCATCCGCCTTAAGCAGCCGTATCACGCTGTTATCCATACGCTCCTCCTTTCCCGTCTCCATGAATTTCCCCGTTTTCTTCCTACGCCGCTTTTATCTGGAAACGGCGGGAGGTGGAGATTTTTGCATAATCCTGATAGATTTCCGGCTTTTCCTGCCGGATCCTCCTGGTATCGAGCCTTGCGCTCTCCACGTTGCTCCACGACACCCGGTAGCCTTCACACTCTGCAAACTCGTTGTCCTGCATATAGAGTTTGACCTCCTGCTCGATCCGGCTCTGCTCCTGCTGTAATATTGCTATCTGCGAAAGGATTTCTTCCCTTCTGGACAGTTTCCCATCAAATCCTTCCAGCCTGATGGCTCTCTCTTTTCTTGCAACAGGGAAATACTGTGCCAGAACGGTATCGCAGACCCCGGAGCCGTCCGGCGCAGGCATAATCCCTTTCTCCACATGCCCTGTCCAGAACTCCCGTTCTATCCTGACCAGCGTCTCTATCAGGGCATCGTCCCATTCCAGTTTCCTGTAGACAAACTCCCTGCCAAGGATGACCGCCGCGATATACCATGTCCGTTTCCCTGTCACCGCCATATAGTGATAGCACTGCATCACATAATGAAGCGGGATATCCCCGTCCTTCCATCTGTCGGCGTTGTAGGCGCTGGCCGTCTTGCATTCCAGCCCCGCATCCTCCCCCACTACCAGACGGTCAACATCCGCGATCATAAAGGGATTCTCTATGTTACGGTACATATAATTGGAACGCCGCACCTTCAACCCTGTTGCCTCCGTAAAGCGCTGTGCCACATACTCTTCCAGATCGTGCCCCTGCCGGACTGCCTCATTATCCAGTTCCTCCGGCACACCGCCTGTCTTGTCCCTGTAGACCTTCATGGGGCTGCTGTAGGGATTCAGCCCGCATACTGCCCCCGCATCGGAACCCCCGATACCCGACTGCCTCAGACGGAGCCATTCTGCATTGCTGACTCCTGCCAATGCTATTTTTTCAAACATGTTTCTCCTCCTCTCCTGTCCGGCATCCGTCCCGGACACTGCCAAAAGAATACGGGCAGCCGGAGCCTGACGCCCGGCCGCCCATCAATTTTTCTTCCCGTGATATACTGTTTCCCTTAAGACCAAAATGTTATTTCTGCTTTCCTGTTTACGCCGCCTTTACAAGCTGGTATGCCCTGTCAATCATGGGATTGCCGTCCATTGTCCGCATGAACAGGTTCTCGTTATAATTTGCTGTCCGGCGAAGCGGCCTTGCATGGGTAGCAAAATCGGACACCGCATTGATAAACCGGTAGGCATTGTTCCCCACGCCCCGCAGATCGGGCGCGTCATAATAGCGGCGCAGCATATCCTCCCTCATTTTCATGGTATTCTTCTCCTGAATCGGCGTCGCATCCTTTTCCATCGGAAGTAACTGCCCCACATACTCTTTTAACTGGCTCTCAGTCACCTTCTGCCTGCGCAGACGCTCAAACTCCTCCCCAAGACTGTCCATGTATGTCTCCGCCATAAAGAGGGTATCCTTCGCCTCCTGTATCTTGTCGCTGATATTGCCCGTGTGGATCATGGACCATGACCGCCGCGCCGTGTCCAGAGCCAGATTCAGCGTGTTGTTACAGCAGACCCGGATCGGCGTCAGCGCCACACGCACAGCTCCGCTCCCGTCATGGGAGTTGCTGAATACCAGATAGGGGGAAATGCGCTCCCCGGCAATGATGTATTCCCTCGGCAGCCTTGCTAAAAGCCAAACCCGCTTTCCCTCCTGCAAAGACCCAGCCGTCTCATAGCGCACGCCGTTTCCAAGTAAGGCGTCCGTAAAGGAGAAAGCCTCCCTGTTCTGGACGATCCTGTAGCGGTCGCTCACCACGCCAAGCACCTTCCTGTCTCTGTCACGGACGTTTACCTTATAGCCTGCAATGATGTCCCCCGCTTCGGTAAAGATCGGTTCCTGCGCAACCTCCCAATCCAGTCCCGCAAGCCGGAGTGCGTCTGCTGACGTGGATGCCTCCTCTACTCTGACACCTAATCCGTGCCAAGGCTTTTCCCTTGTGTAAAACATACTTTCTACTGCTACTGACATTTGCTTCTCCTCCATTCTTTAAAATTTGGCAAAAGTTAAGACCAACGGATTGGCTCCGTTGGTCTGGTTATGGGAATAATATATATTTTCAAATAGAGAATTTTTGATATAACTTCATTGTTATAGTTTTTGATCATTTCCTCACATTCTTATTTATTGGTGAAAGCCTTCCATAAGATTATCATATATAGATTTCTCCAACATCTTACAACTTGGTATATTTCGATAAATCTCAGATTTACAACGTTCGAGGCACTCTTTCATCAGCTTCTTCATGGAAAGCAACGCCATAACTGCCTTACCTGCCTGACGCAAAAATTGAACTCCTTCTGCGCTATCTATGTCTTCTATTTCGCTCAATGCCTTACCCAACTTTGACTTCTCCACAATTTCATCTATATCAATATCCATAAAATCATCCGGCAAAAAATCGGAAAAACTCGATAGTTCTATTTCATATCCCATACTATTACCATATGCATTACAAAACTCTATCAAAGGAGCTAGCTTTGCATGGCACTTTTCTTCCAGCTTTTCTTCCATTTGATCCCATTCTTGCATACACTTATCAAACGCCTCTTCCATTTGATTCATCGTATCTTCTCTGTCAGATACAATATCAGATAAAAGGCGAAAGCTGTTCATCCTATTTATCGCACTATCACAAGCTACAAAAAACGTTCTACAGACAATAGTTTCAAGACCTGAGTGAAGCTCTTTCGCATATTCTTTAGATATTTTACGCGCTATATCAGACCACAACGTCTCAAATATACTGTCCAAAATTTCCCGCCGTCCAAATACCGGAGTCATACCAACCCGCTTCTTCGATTCAACTGAATTCACACGAAAAATTTTAATTTTCTCATCTGCTAATTGACACTTTACATGTTTTATCAGCACATCTTCCTTTTTCAGCCAATCTTCACTTAGATCGCAATGTGTCATAATCACATGTATAGACTGCGATATTCTCCCACTCAATTTTTTAACAAAGTCAATTTCTTGCGGTTGGACTCTACCTGAACTCACATTTATACAATAGAAAATGGTATGAATCCACTCATAGACGTTTTCACTGCCACACCGTTTTTGCACAAAAGAAAAAATATCTTTTTCAATATTATCATAATCTTTCACTTCTAAGCCTTTGGAATCAAAAATACAAAGCGGAATACCAGCAACGTCACTAAACTCATATGTATCAAAATTCTGCGTAATTGGAGCCCCTACACCTGCTTTACTAACCTCATTTCCGACCAGATAGTTAATCAAAGAAGATTTTCCTGCCCCCGTGCAGCCGAGCATCATAATGTTAGCATATCTTTTTTCTGACAATCAGTTCACCTCCCTCATTCAAATAAACTGCTATTTCTCCATCTTAAATGCTCCCGCTACTTTTTGGGAAAATTCCTCTGATTCAAATAGATTGGTCCAATCACTGT
>CAMWSA010000423.1 GCA_947176785.1 uncultured Lachnospiraceae bacterium | reverse complement strand
AAAAACTGAAAGAAAGAATCACAGAGAACGGCATTGATTATATTCTGGTAGGCGATTATTATATCCCAGACTTGAAGCTACCGGAGGAAAACCGCCCCGTCGGACGCTATGGGCGGCTGCACCGGGAATATCTGAAACAGGAACATCCGGCATGGTACAGTTCCCTTATCCTGACAGGGAAATTATGGACGTACCTTGCCGACCTGAACGAGCAGGCAGAGAAACGGCGTGACTTAATCATAGAGCAGATGAAAGCCGCCGAGGGAGTGACCGAGGAACTGAAAGCCCGGAACCAGCTTGAATGGGTAGGCCGGATGAACAATATCCGCAACCGGGCGGAGGAAATCATAAACAGCGAGTTGATTTATATTTGATTGGATATGCAAAGGCCAGCCGATTACCGGCTGGTCTTTCTAATCTTCCCTGCGCTCCAATACCGCCCGAATCATGGCAACGGCGATTTCCTGTTGGCTGGGCGAAGTGCTTTCCCACAATGCTGCCAGTTCTCGTATTTTACTGACCTCATTATCTTCCAGCGCATCCCGCAGCAGATAATCCGGAGAAATTTTCAGTGCGTTGCAGATATTGATAAATACAGGCAGGCTGGGAATCTTTGTCCCGCCTTCAATCTGCCGGAGGTAGGTTGCGTTTATACTGCATAATTCTGAAAGCCTGTCAGCCGTGAATCCCCGGTCTTTCCTCACCATGTTGATACGTCTGCCCAATCCTTTTGTTTCCATAATGCCCACCCATTTCATAAGCTATTAGCATTTATTTTGTTCACTTTTAGACTACATCACACTTAGGGATTGCAATAGATTCTAAAAGACTATACAATATTAACCAGTAGACTATAAACCATGAAAGGGGAACAACAGAATGGAACTGAACTATTTTAGGGACAGGCTTTTTGATTTACTGAACGACAGCGAGGGGCTTTCAAAAAGTCACCGCCGCAGATTCTTTTACAGGGTAAATGGCTGGAACAGGCCGGATTCTTCGCAGGGGACAAAATCACCGTGAAATGCCAGCAGGGGCAGCTTATTATTACTAAAAACGAACTATCAGCAGAACATGAAAAATAAATATAGACAAAGGCCGCTTTTGCAGTATAATAGAAACGGCAACAAGTCAGCCAGTGCGGGAGGAACATTTTAAAATGATTGAAACGGAGAGCCTGATTCTTGATAAGGCAAAGTTTTCAGATTGGAAGGAAATGTATTGTAATGTCTGGTCACAGCCAGAAAGTGCAAAATACATGGAATGGAATATTACTACAAGCGAAGAAAACGCCAAAATAAGAATCATGAAAACCATCGCATTTCAGAAAGAGCATGATACCTATCTGGTTTATGAAAAAGCAACCGGTAAGGCGATTGGATTTGCTGGTGTAGAAAAAATCGAACCTTACATCTATCAGGAAGCAGGGATATGTCTGGGGCCGGATTACGTGGGAAAAGGATTTGGCAAGCAGATTCTTCAAGTCTTGATACAATACTGCAAAGAAGAATTTCGTGCAAAAAAGTTTATTTATTCAACAAGAGAGGAAAACAGGGCTTCCAATCATTTAGCAAAGTCATTAGGATTTACAGTGATTTCTTCAGTACCTAAAACAGACAGCAAAGATGGACACAGCTATAATCTTTTGCAATATAACTTAAAACTCTAACTGCCCATTTGGTAGGGCTGAATAAACAATGAATGAAAAGTTGAAGGAGGGGCAAAATGCCATACATTACAGTTGAAAGTGGCACTTTATCTGATAAGCAAAAGGAACTGCTGATAAAAAGATTGACAGAAGTATCTTCTGAAATTATGAATGTGCCGCAGGAATTTTTTGTGACTACGATTAAAGAACTACCAGATAAAAACTTTGGAATTGGCGGTAAGACGATTGATAAAGTGAAAGCGGAATATATACAGGCACACCAATCTTAATGGGAAGGGATTGGAGATAATGGATAACTGGCTTACAATAGACAAGATTGATAATGAAACTATAATCATAAGTGAATACCGGCATTGGGAAGAAACCCACTGTTATCTGTTGAATGGAAAAGAGAAAAGCCTGCTTTCCAACGCCTTTAACGCAGCATCTTCCTCCACCGGCTGATATTGGGAAAGGACTTGCCCCCGCAGGACTTCCAGAAGACTGTTGAAGTTTTGGAAGTGGGCGGTTGCCACACCATCTACATAAATCTCCGTGTCCGTCATCAGGGTAACAAAATCCTCATGTGTGGCAATCTCACACAGTAGCCGGTTGTTGATACGCCCGCTTTTCAACAACTCCACCATGCAATCACTCAAATGCAGTTCCGTAAGTTCCATGCCCGGATGGTTCCGGTTCTCTGTCAGGCAGAGCAGGTCTTCCCAAGGCTGATTTGGAAATCCCCGTAACCGCTGCCAGTTCCTCTAATTTTAAATGCCGCTCCGTCCTTAAATCCTTTAACCGCTCTTGAATCGTTATCCCCTGCTTCATGGCTTCCTGCTCCTTCCCTGCGGCCAGCTTTTGCCGCCATCCCCATTGTACCACATATCCATGCCGGGCGCATTTCCCCTTTGTGATTCTTTTCAAAGGCGCAAAATGAGCTTTTGATTTGCCCGGATTTTCAGAAGTGCAAAATGCACATCTGATTTTTGCACCCGTCCGGCAGAAAGTTTTTTCCGCAATCGTGGAATTTTTTAGATTTTGGGCTTCATTCCTGATTCGTGGACATACGGCACAAGACTCAAAAATGTTCTATGATACAGGTAGTTCATCGATGGATTATTCCAATCGAATGACCGGCCTGTATGGGATATGCTCCCCGGCGATGTAGCGCAACGACTTCCGGCAGGGAAACGGAGGAACCCTGACCGCAACGAGCGTACCAAGGAGAGCGAAACGCCGCCAAGGACGGGGCAGGAACGACAGCAGAGGGAACCGGCAAAATGAACACCGAAACGTTACCGAAACACAACAATTTCACGGGGCATAGTCTGCCCTGCGCCCTGTATGCCGCTCCCAAGAACGACACTCCGCCTGCCGGTCAGCAACACGGCAAAAGTCATGTACGCCCGCCTGCTGGATGAAATCCTGACAAGGGGAACCCCGGACTGCAACGGGATTTTGTTTATCAGCTTCCCCATCATGGAGATGGCGGCGGCACTCTCCCGAAGCCCCCAAACCTGCAAGCGTTCCTTAAACGAACTGGAACAGGCCGGGATGATTATGCGTGTCCGTCAGGGAATCGGGGAGGTTAGCCACATCTATATGCTTTGTCGGTTTTAAGGGGGAGCGGTTCCGTTTCTTCCTCTCCGATGAAGGCTACCGGAACGCAAAGCGCAGCGAACATGAGGGGGAAATCAAGATAAAGAGCCATGCCGCCTTGTAGCCGGGAAACTCTATCCCGACAAGAAGCCGAAACAGCAGGAACGGTAAAAGCCTGTCCCAAAATCAAAGTGCGCCGGGCGCGTTCTGATTTATGCCGCCTATGGCACAATTGGTACGGCTGATTCCAGACTGCCGGATATTCCGCTTGCAATTTTGGCTTCCAAAGTGACAAGCTGGAAAACTCCCCTCTGAAAGAGGGCGCAATTATACACCACTTTGGTAAGTGGTGCATTGCGCCCTGCCAGGGGCGTCCTGCGGACAGCGTATGATTTCCGTAGATTTTCAATCTGCTCCAATCATCACAGGGAATCTGCCTCATAGGCGGGAACTTAGACAATATATACAACAGTTCAGACAAAATGTTGCATTTG
>CAMWSA010000422.1 GCA_947176785.1 uncultured Lachnospiraceae bacterium | reverse complement strand
TGATTTGCTGTCGATCACGGCATAGCGCACCTGCAGCAGGGCAAGCTCCCCCAGCAGTTCCGTTCCCGACATCAATTCACCTTTTACCAGATTGGCAAGCAGTATGCCGCCGCATATTCCGATGATAAATAGGATTAACTGTTTATTGACAAGCTTCAATTTTTTCTCTTCCCGCGCACAAAATAATGGACACTCTATTGTATGCGGCAAAATATGCTTACATGCCTAACAGTTTTTCCACGCTGACCAGCTTCACGCAGAGTACGAAAAGGTCCGTAGCCATGGCCATTTCCTCCGGCGTGGGAAAAGAAGGCGCAATACGGATGTTGCTGTCCATGGGGTCCTTCCCATAAGGGAAAGTGGCCCCTGCCCCGGTCAGAGTGACCCCCGCTTCCTTACACTTTGCCACGATTGCCCTGGCACAGCCCTCCATGGCATCAAAGGAGATGAAATAACCGCCGTTAGGGTTGGTCCAACTGCCGATCTGCAGCCCGTCCAGTTCCCGCTCCAGCACCTGCTGCACTGCCTCGAACTTGGGACGCATAATGTTGGCATGCCTTCTCATATGAGCCTTAATCCCTTCGAAATTCTTAAAATAGCGCACATGTCTCAGCTGATTGATCTTGTCATAGCCGATGGTCTGGATGGTCATGGACTTCTTGATAAAGTCTAGGTTTCCCTTGGAGGCTGCAATGGCAGCCACACCTGCCCCCGAAAAGCTGATCTTGGAGGTGGAGGCAAACTCATACACCATATCCGGATTTCCCGCTTTTTTGCACTCAGTCAAAATCTCCAGGATCTCATCCTGTCTGTCCTCATACAGATGGTGTACCGCATAGGCATTGTCCCAGAAAATCCTGAAATCCCCGGCTGCGGGCTTAAGCGCCGCAAATCTCCTGACAGTCTCGTCAGAATAACTGTAGCCCTGAGGGTTGGAGTACTTGGGCACGCACCAGATTCCCTTGATACACGCATCCTCTGCCACCAGCTTCTCCACCACATCCATATCCGGCCCCTGAGGTGTCATGGGCACATTAATCATCTCAATGCCGAAATGCTCTGTGATGGCAAAATGCCTGTCATATCCGGGCACAGGGCATAAAAATTTCACCTTGTCCAGCTTGCACCAGGGGGTGCTTCCCATCACACCATGGGTCATGGAACGGGATACCGTGTCATACATGATCGTCAGGCTGGCATTGCCGCACACAATCACATCATCCGCAGATACACCCATGATATCGGCCATCATATGCTTGGCCTCCGCTATGCCATCCAGCACACCATAGTTGCGGACATCCACCTTGTCCATACTTCTCATATCGCTATAGGCATTAAGTACATCAAATATGTCCATACCCATATCCAGCTGTATCACACTGGGCTTACCTCTGGACATATCCAGCTTCAAACCCTTCCCCTTGGCATCCTCATAGTCCTTTGACAGCTGTGCGTGAAGCCGCTGTAATTCCTCTCTGCTTAACTCCTTATAAGCCTTCTTCTCCATGATCTTCAACCTAACCTTTCCTCACATATACCGGAAGCATATCGCATGCTGATTGGATAATTGTATACAATCATACATCCCGTATATATTACTACAAATTTCACCAATACACAAGAGTTTTTTAAACAAAAAAAGAGCCCCGCCAACGGAACTCTTTTCAACTTGTCCAATTCTAGTCACTGGTTTCATTACTTCGCATAATCAATTACACGAGATTCACGGATCACATTGACTTTGATCTGTCCGGGATACTCAAGCTCGGCTTCAATCTGCTTCGAGATATCCCGAGCCAGCAATACCATATCAGCGTCAGTAATCTGTTCAGGTACTACCATCACACGAACTTCACGACCTGCCTGAATAGCAAAAGACTTGTCTACTCCCTTGAAATTGTTGGTTATTTCTTCTAACTGTTTTAATCTGCTAGTATAGGTTTCCAGAGTCTCCCTCCTAGCCCCCGGTCTTGCAGCAGAGATTGTATCCGCAGCCTGTACAATACATGCAATCAGGGAAGTGGCCTCCACATCGCCATGATGGGATTCCACGGCATTGATAACGGTAGCATTTTCCTTGTATTTCCTACAAAGCTCTACTCCCAGCTGGATATGGGACCCCTCCATCTCGTGATCCACCGCCTTGCCGATATCATGCAGAAGGCCGGCACGCTTGGCTAATCTCGCATCCAGCCCCATCTCGGCCGCAAGCAAGCCCGACAGCTGCGCGACCTCGATAGAATGCTTTAACGCATTCTGACCATAACTGGTCCTAAACTTCATTCTGCCCAGAAGCTTGATGAGTTCGGGATGGATACCGTGAACACCTACCTCCAGGGTAGCTGCTTCACCCTCCTCCTTGATCATCACTTCCACTTCCCTCTGGGCCTTTTCCACCATCTCCTCGATTCTGGCGGGATGTATGCGGCCGTCAACAATCAGCTTCTCCAGTGCGATCCTTGCCACCTCCCGGCGGATCGGATCAAAGCCTGACAGAATGACTGCCTCCGGTGTATCATCTATGATCAAATCCACACCGGTCATGGTCTCCAGGGTACGAATGTTACGTCCCTCTCGTCCAATAATACGTCCCTTCATCTCATCGTTAGGAAGCTGTACTACAGAAATTGTGGTTTCAGAGACATGGTCTGCAGCACATCTCTGGATAGCAGATACCACATATTCCTTCGCTTTCTTGTCTGCTTCTTCTTTGGCCCGACTCTCCATATCCTTGATCATCACGGCCGTTTCATGCTTTACTTCGTCTTCAACAATTTTCAACAAGTAGTCTTTTGCCTGTTCAGAGGTCAATCCGGAAATCCTTTCCAGTTCCTGTACTCTCTGCTCGTTCAACTTGGAAACCTCTTCCTTGAGTTTGTTCAGGGATTCCTCGCGGGCAGTCAAGCTTGCTTCACGCTTTTCGATGGCATCAGCTTTCTTATCAATGTTCTCCTCTTTCTGCTGAACCCTGCGCTCATAACGCTGCGCCTCCGCCCTGCGCTCCTTGATCTCCTTGTCCAACTCATTCTTGGTGCGAATGGACTCTTCCTTGACTTCAAGCAGTGCCTCACGTTTCTTGGTTTCCGCAGTCTTGAGGGCTTCATCAATAATCTCTCTGGCCTTGTCTTCTGCGTTGCCGATGGTGGTTGCCGCTACCTTCTTCTGATAGGCAGAAGTAACATACGCCGTGACCATCGCAGTCACAAGGATACAGATTACTGCTGTAATAGCAC
Source organism: uncultured Lachnospiraceae bacterium (assembly GCA_947176785.1). Taxonomy (GTDB): domain Bacteria; phylum Bacillota; class Clostridia; order Lachnospirales; family Lachnospiraceae; genus Acetatifactor. Next base: position 512 of record CAMWSA010000422.1, on the reverse strand, counting down.
AACCGATAATAACACTCGCTTCCATTACAGGAGCACCTCCTTATTAAATTTTCATTGTACAAATATCTAATATAGAATGTATGTATTGCTCACATTCTAACAGGCAATCTACAACATATAAATTTTAAACCGAAATGAACGTTATGTCAAGCATATTTTTCACTTTAAGAAGCACTTTAAGAAGCCTTTAAGATGCCTTTGAGAATCCCCTGCACTTCGGGAACCCTTTATGAATACTCCCACTCTGCCTGCAGGGCCTTGAGGATAACTTCGCTTGAGAAGCCTCTGTACGCCAGAAAATTGTACAGGCGCTGCTGCTGTTTACGGTCGCAGTTATCCTTGTCGTAATGCTTTTTTTCCAGCAGGGCGCAGGCCATCTGGAGTTCATCCTGTCCGCCGTCCTGATGCTGCCAGCTGGCGACGGCCTGCTCAATTATGGATTTGGAGATCCCCTTCCGCTGCAGTTCCTGTTCCATACGGCGCAGGGATTTCCTGCCCGCAAAGGCGGCAAG
>CAMWSA010000421.1 GCA_947176785.1 uncultured Lachnospiraceae bacterium | reverse complement strand
CATGCTGTCCGATTATGCAGCTGCTCTTATCCTCGCTTTCCGGATTTCCTTCTGTCCGCCTGGAACTCCTTATCCAGCTTACGGCGTCTGCGCTCTTCCTGCTTTTTCTGACGGCGCTTTTGCTTTTCCTCGGCATCATCATCCAGCCAGGATTTCTCTTCGCGCTTTTTACCGTTCTTTTTCTGTTCCCTGCGCCTGTCACCGGCACGCTGCAGCTTATCCTGCAAGGACACAAACACGGTTCTGGCTGTCCAGGTCTTGTTCTTCCAGCGAATCACAATAAAGACCAGCACAACCCCCGACGGGTAGATCAGGAAAAGCAGTTGGAACAGGGTGAGCAATGCCAGAATGTCTTCATAGCCTCTGGCCACATTTTCCCAATAGGGGTAAATGATGGCCTTGCCGTTCATGGAGCGGGTGCCGAAGCTAAGCAGCAGACGCAGGCGCTTCCCGATCTGATAACGGCTACTGTTCTCCAGCACCTCCACCTCCTTCTCAGGGCTTCCCAACTGCTCTCTCACATAATTCTCCGCATACTGATTTACCGGGTTGGGCATGACAATCTCATAATGATTGATGCCGCCGCTCTGCCCATACCTGCTCAATGTCTCATAGGATACAAAAACTCTGGTTCCATCAAGTCCCGCCGCCTCATAGAGTTTCCCGTCAGGACAATCTACTACACCGATAACCATATGGGGCCTGCCTGCAATGTTCACCGTCATACCTGCCACATCGGCGGACCCAAAAAGCTGCCATGACGCATTCCTGTCCAATATCACATAATCCTGCATCAGGTCATTGCCGGAAAAATAAGAACCACTGATAAGCTGCGGCTGGTGAAACAGGAAAAAATCACCGCCTATCCCCAGGGCATCCGCCTCTACAGACCCCCGTTCGGTGGACAGGGTGATGGTGCCTTCCGCACTGTAGGCATCGGCCCAGAGCCTTGCGCCGGGATTGGGTGAGTCCTGTTCGATAGATGCCTCTTTAAGCGCGTTATCCAGGGAATGCTCAAAGCTCTCTATACTGTCCTGTGTGATCTTCGCGTTGGGGGAGAAGAAACAGCTGACCTGCGCCGCTCCCCCCTCACTGTCCCAGCGCCGGTCAACATGCTGCTCCGCCTGCCTTCCCGCAAGGAGAGCAATCACGCCGGTCAGCGCCAGGAATATGATCACAGAGATCCCAGTTGATATTCCCAGCTTGATCTGTCTGCCAGATAAAGATCTCAACCATTTTTTCATACAAACTCCCATTTGCCCGCTTCAGCGGGTACTCAAATCAGGATGGTGAAAATTCTTTTCATCCTAACTCCCATTTGCCCGCTTCAGCGGGTACTCATATCCCCTGTTAATTAGCCAGTCTCACCTGTTTACCGGCCTCCACGGGCTTGGTGGAAGTGGTAATGACATACGCATACTCTATGGCACCGCTGACTGCAGATTTGGTATCATCCGATGCCAGTACCTCCACATCCACGCGGCTTGCGAAATACCGGGTACCGATAGGTGAACTCTTGGAGGTAATCACCAGGATGAACTTGCCGTTGGAGTCCTCCCTGATTGCGCTGTTGGGTACAACGTAATCATAGTTAGCGCTCTTCTGGCCCACAGACACATTCAGACTCTGCCCGGCGACCACGCCCTCCCCGGTCACATCGAAGGTCAGCAGCTTGCTCTGGCCCGGGTTATTGGGATCGGGCTTGATGCTGGCCAGAGTCACCTGGACATCATTATACCGCCAGGCATTCACCAGATCCGCCTGATCCCCTACGGACACTCTTGTGGCCTGCTGGTTCGTCACGGAGAAGCTCATGGTATAGCCCTTGCCCTCGGGCTGCATGGTAAACACTATGCCGTCGGAGGGAGTCTCCACACCTGATTTTACATTGATGGAAGTAATAGTGCCGGAGATGGGCGCAAGGATTTCGCCGCCCATGGCCTCGGCCGTCAGCTTTTCCACCTGGGCCCGGGCATCATCCACCGCCTTCTGGGCGTTTGCAATGGCCTCCGTGAGTTCGCTCAGGGCATAGGTATCCCCTATATTCTTAATCAACTCATCATAGGCTGTCTTTTTCAGTTCGAAATATGCCTGGGCATTTCCGAGTGACAGCTGTGCAAATGCTTTCTGCTGGTTCAAAGTATTGTCCAGATCTGTAGTGCCCTTCTTGGCATCCAAAGCCGCCTGGGCATTTTTCAGGGTTTGATCTGCCGAGCGCTGCTTACTCTCCAGATTGATCACATTCTGGTTGGCTGTCAGGCGCTGGGAGCGCAGATTTTCCAGACGGTTGGCATCACCGCTGCTCACACTCAGGGCCGCCCTCTCCTGCTCAATCTGGGCATCCAGTGAGGTTAGCCAGTTCCGGGCACCGGTCAGGTCATTTTCGATGGCATTCAGTGCTGCCTGGGCCTCGTTTACCGCCTTGGTCTCCTTACTCACATCGGCGCTGTAGGGGTTATAGGCCAGCTGCATGTCGATGCTTGCAATCAATGTATTCCACTCGTCCACCTTGGCCTGGGCCGCCTCCATCTCGTTCTTGGCAGTATAGATCTGGCTTAAATAACCACTCACCGTTCCGGTGTTGCCTGCGTTCTGCATGATGGAAACCTCATAGTTTCCCGTCAACAGCTGCTTTTCAAAGTTGAACTGGGCCGTCTCCAGCGCCTGCTGCTTCTGCTCCAGTTCCGTCTTGGCCTGATCCAGCTGCTGGCTGTCCGCCTCGGTCAAAGTGCAGAGTACCTGGCCCTCTTCCACCTTGTCTCCCACCTTGACCTCCACGCTGGCCACTTCTCTGACTTCCTTGATCTTCACATTGTAGGGATCGCCGCTCTCCACGGTTCCCATACCCCTGATCTTGGCCGTGATGGAACCGCTCTCCACATACTGGGTTGCCACCTCGGGCAGGGAATAATTCTGAATCGTATTAGAGAAAAAAGTTAAAAGCAGCAGAATAATCAGAAACACAATCGCCGCATTTTTGACCCATTCTTTTCTCTTGCTTCCGTTCTCGTTCATTGTATTAACCATACCCTTTCTTTTAACTCTTAGTCCCATCTGCCCGCTTCAGCGGGTACTCAAATCAGGATGGTAAAAATCCTTTTCACCCTAGCCTTTTACGCCGCCCTGATAAGTAATTCCATCCACCAGGTATTCTTCCCCGTACAGGAACACCAGCAGGCCGGGAACCATATAGATTGTAGCAACGGCAAAAGCCAGGCCGATCTCGCCGGAATTGATCTTGCTGAGAAACACCGACAGGGGATGCATCTCCGCGTCGGCAAGCAGGATCAGGGGCTGTTCCACCATATTCCAGTAGTCGATAAACACCAGAATCGCCGCCGACGCGATAGCACCCTTACACAGTGGGAAACACACTTTGGCAAAAATCTGCCACTCTCCCGCACCGTCTATCTGCGCCGCCTCCACCAGCGATACGGGAATGCGCCGCATGAACTTGGTCAGCAGGAACACCGCAAAGGGGGAAAATATGCCCGGCAGCCAGATCGCCCATCTGGTATCCAGAATATGCAGCCAGTCAGACACCAGATAGTTAGGTACCAGCGTCACCTGATAGGGCATCAGCATCAATATGATATACAGGAAGAAGATGATCTCCCTGATCCTTCCCCGGTATCTGGCAAACCCATAGGAAGCCAGGGTTGCCACGGTCAGCTGGAACACCACAATGGGGCCCACCAGGATCACCGAGTTCCAGAATTTAAGCAGATACTCCGGGCTTTTGAACAGCACAGTCACATAC